>CAZZPN010000101.1:0-5081 GCA_964655495.1 uncultured Oscillospiraceae bacterium | reverse complement strand
AAGCATATTTTTAAGTTCAGGAACATTTTCAACAGCATCTTCTATATTTCTGTATCCGCTTCTGCCAACAAGATTTGTAACGGTATCAGCCTTACTATATGATATATTCATTACACGGGCAACATCTTTTATCGCTGCTTTAGCTTTCATTGTTCCGAATGCAATAATCTGAGAAACTCTGTCTTCACCATATTTATTTATAACATAATCAATTACTTCGCTTCTTCTTTCAAAACACAAATCTATATCAATATCAGGCATACTGACACGCTCTTTATTTAAAAATCTTTCAAAAACAAGATTGTATTTTATAGGGTCAACTGTCGAAATATTAAGAACATAAGAAACAAGCGAGCCTGCTGCCGAGCCTCTTCCCGGACCTACGGGAATATTGTTTCTTTTTGCGTATCTTACAAAGTCCCACACAATAAGAAAATAATCGCAAAAACCCATTTCACAGATTGTCTGCATTTCATATTCAAGCCTTTCCGAAAGCTCAGGAGTGATGTTTTTATAACGCAGTTCCAAGCCTTTTTTGCAGAGCTTTTTAAAATATTCAACAGTTTCTTCCTGTGTTTTATCGGAGAAGAATTTCGGAAACGATATTTTCCCGAAATCTATCTCAACATTACATTTGTTGCTGACTTCGAGCGTATTTTCAAGATATTCGGAATTTTCTTTAAAAAGCTCTTTCATTTCGTCATAAGATTTTAAGTAAAATTCGGAAGTTTCAAGCTTTATACGATTAAAATCCGAGATCTTATTCTGCATCTGTATGCACATTAATACATCCTGATAAAAGCTGTCTTTTTTTTCGATATAATGGACATCGTTTGTGCATACAATTTTTACATTAAACTCATCTGCAAGTTTTTTTATACCTGAAATAATCTTTTTTTGTATTTCAATTTGGTGGTCCTGAACTTCTAAGTAAATATCTTCTTTTGAAAATATATCAATATAATCATGAAGTTCTTTTTTTGCTCCGTTATAGTCGTCAACACTCAAAAGTTGAGGGATTTTTCCCAAAAGACACGCAGTGAGACATATAAGTCCTTCGGAATGATTTTTAAGTAAATTTTTATCAATACGGGGTTTATAATAAAAACCTTTTTTATAGGAAGCAGAAGAAAGCTTATAAAGATTTCTTAGACCTTGGTTATTTTTTGCAAGTAAAATAAGATGATTGTAGCTGTTTACACTTCTGTCGGTACAATCATCGCAGATATAAAATTCCGAGCCTATAATCGGCTTTATATTTTGTTTCTTACATTCTTTATAAAACTCAATAATTCCGCTTAAAACACCGTGATCGGTTATTGCAAGTGAAGAAAAGCCTTGCTCTTTTGCTTTATTAACAAGTGCTTTTATATTGCATAACCCGTCAAGCAGACTATACTCTGTATGAACATGTAAATGACAAAAATCCATTTTAACTCCCATTATATAATTTTTGAAAAGCCTTCAAAAACTTCTTTTTCAATTACCTCTATATTATTGTCTTTTAAAATATCTCTTATCTTAAAAAGTGCAACATTTTCTGTTTCAAAATGCCCTGCCGCTACAACCGATACTCCGTTTGCAAGTGCGTTTTGAAACTCGTGGTACTTTGCTTCGCCTGTAAAAAACACATCACAAGGATACGCATCCATAATAACAGAGCCGCCGCCACCGCTGCATATGCCAACTGTTTTTACTTTTTTATCAGTATCGCCGCAGCATATTACATTTTTTATATTAAGTATGCTTTTCACTTTTTTAACGAATTCCCCTAAAGTAATTTCGTTTTTTAAAACGCCTTTTCTAAAAATCTGTGCTTCTTCGGGAGTATAATTTTCAAGCTCAAGCAGACCTGCAAGGATATCGTTGATACCCCCTATTGAACTATCATAATTCGTGTGCATTGAATAAACATTTATATCATTTTTAATAATATCTCTTATCATTGCAGATTTTTCGTTTTTATAGTCAATATTTAAAAGTGCAGGCATAATAAACGGATGGTGCGTAATAATAAGATTGCATCCGTTTGCGGTGGCAAATTCTACTGCTTTTGGAGTAACATCAAGACAAACATATGCTTTTTTTATATCTGCTTCCCTATCTCCCACCATAAGACCTACATTGTCCCATTCTTCCTTATTTTCCAAAGGAAATTTTTCTTCAAAAATTTTAATTATTTCTTTAAGTAACATAAAAACCACCTTGTTTTTTATTCAAATAGTAAACTTATTTTATATTATATCACGCTATAAAACTTTAGTCAAGATGTCATAAAAAAATTGAGTAAAAAAACGCTAGATATAACTTTAACTAAAAAATATTGACTTTTCAAAGAAATTGTGTTAAAATTAGTTTATTGTTAAAATAAAAAATAAATATACAAGAAAACAAAAAGATGAAATTTACAGTTGAAAAAAACAATGACGGTATGTCGCTTGGTGATTATTTAAAAAAAGAAAAAAATCTTTCAAGAAGACTTATAAACAAATTAAAAACAACAGATGGAATACTTGTAAACAATTCAGTATCGTGGACTAATAAAATTATATACGAAAATGATGTTATAGAAATTGTTTTTCCTGATAATTCGCCTTCAAATATTATTGCACATAAAGATAAGGATGTTGAAATTATATATGAAGACGAAAATCTGTTTATTTTAAATAAACCGTTTGATATGCCTCCCCATCCGTCAAGGGGACATCCTGTGGGAACGCTTGGGAATTTTGTTGAATGGTACTACAAAGAAAATAATATTAAAACAAATGTGAGGATATTGGGACGGCTTGACAAAAATACAAGCGGAGTTACAGTTGTATGTAAAAACCAATATGCACAGAATATTCTTTCCAAAAATGAAGCAAAAAAAGAATATATTGCCATTGTTGAAGGTATAATAGAAGAAAAAAAAGGAATTATAGATTTACCGATTGAAAGAAGTGCTGACGGAATAAAAAGAGAAGTCAGAAGTGATGGAAAAAGAGCGGTAACAGAATATGAAGTTATCGGAGAGAAAAACGGTTTTTCGATGGTTAAAATCAACTTAATAACAGGAAGAACACATCAGATAAGAGTACATTTTTCTCATATTGGTCATCCGCTTATCGGTGATGAATTATATGGTGGAAATATGATTTTTCCGCGTCAGGCACTTCATTGTAACAGAATTATTTTCCCAAATCTAAATATATCTTTTGAAGCTCCGCTTTTCTATGATATAAAAGATTTCTGGGATAATATAAATTAATTTTTTAAAGGATGTGAGTACATTTTATGAAACCTAACCCTATTAAGGGCACAGAAGATGCCCATAGTATGAACAAAATTAAATACTGTGCAAAATGTACGAAACAGTGCTTTAAAAAAGATTAATTTTCTTTCTTCATTTTACAGCATTGTTTTCTGCTTTGCCGTGAAAGGAAGACTAAAATATGATTAATTACTACATTTCAAAAGAAAACACATTAAAAACAATCAATGAACCAGAAAACGGCTGCTGGATTTCCATGATAGCGCCTGATAGCAACGAAATTGAAAGCATCTGCAATAAATATCAGATTGATGAAGATGCGCTGAAGGCTGCACTTGATATTGACGAAAGATCCCGTATAGAAATTGATGATACTTTTACTATGATTCTTGTTAATATCCCTACCGTAGAAGACCAGACAGACAAAGAACTTTATACGACAATTCCGCTTTCAATTATTCTTGCGGATGATGTTGTTATAACCGTATGCAGTGAGCCTACCCCGATTTTAAAGCAGTTTGAAAGCGGAAGAATAAAAGATTTTTATACATTTATGAAATCAAGATTTGTTCTTCAGATTTTATATAAAAATTCATCTGCTTACCTTAACTATCTGAGAAGTATTGACAGAAAAAGCGAAGAAGTTGAAAACAAGCTCCATAAATCAACAAAAAACAGTGAGCTTATTGAGCTTTTGAAGCTTGAAAAGAGTTTGGTTTATTTCACTACATCTTTAAGGTCGAACGAAGTAGTTTTAGAAAAGCTTTTAAGAACAGAAATTATAAGAAAATATGAAGATGATGCAGATTTATTAGAGGATGTTATAGTAGAAAACAAGCAGGCTATTGAAATGGCGAATATATATAGTGGTATTCTTAGCGGAACGATGGATGCTTTTGCTTCTGTTATTTCAAATAATCTCAATATTGTAATGAAGGTACTTGCGATTATCACCATTGTTATGGCTATCCCTACAATGATATTCAGCGCTTATGGAATGAATTTAAACCAAGCTTCAATGCCTTTCGCTTCGCATCCTATGGCGTTTCCGATTATAATTGCAATATCACTTCTTATAAGTATAATTGTAGGTGCGGTATTTACAAAAATGAAAACATTCAAATAGAACAAAAAAATGAGTGGAAATCCACTCATTTTTTTGTTCTATTCTTTTCCGTTCCAGCAGTATGTACAAAGTTTTTTCTTATCTATTCCGACTGAATCAAGCATATCGTCAAGTCTTAAATATCTTAATGATGTAAAATGAAGCTTTTCTCTTATTTTTTCAAGCATATTTTCATATTTTTCGCTGTTCGGATCAGCATATTCATAAAGAATTTCTTTTGTTGGCTCTTTTCCCTCAAGCTCTCTTATTACACCTCTTGCAATAAGCTCCATTTCCGAAGTAGAACGAGAGAAATTAAGATACTTACAACTGAATAAAATCGGTGGGCAACCTGTTCTTATATGAACCTCTTTAGCTCCGCTTTCATATAAAAATTCGGTAGTTTCCCTAAGCTGTGTTCCTCTTACGATAGAATCATCAATTAATAAAAGTTTTTTCCCATCAATAAGGTCATGCACAGGAATAAGCTTCATTTTTGCAATAAGATTTCTTTTACTCTGATGTGTAGGTAAAAAAGACCTTGGCCATGTTGGAGAATATTTTATAAAAGGTCTCGAAAATTGAATACCGGAAGCGTTGGAATATCCGACAGCGTGTGCAATACCCGAATCAGGTACACCGGCAACAAGGTCAGGACTTGTCTTTCCTTCATCTCTTTTTGCAAGGCATTTTCCGCAGTTATAACGCATTTTTTCAACGCTT
>CAZZPN010000100.1:0-5117 GCA_964655495.1 uncultured Oscillospiraceae bacterium | reverse complement strand
CAGGCTTTTTTTACATTATTTTTAAATTCTACGCCTAACGGGCCGTAGTCCCAAGTATTTGAAAGTCCGCCGTAAATTTCACTTCCCGGATATACAAAACCTCTTGATTTACAAAGTGAAACAACAGCTTCCATTGTTTTATCTTTATTTAACATAGCCAATAATTCTCCCCGATTATAATGTGATATTATTTGTTTTTACCTTTGTTAAGCGATGCTTTGTGTGCCTTATGAAGATATACACTCCAGTAAACCATCACGCAAATTGTGTAAACAGCTATAAGAATAATGAAAATGAGAAGTCTTGTAGCAAGAGGCGCAAGACCGAAAAGTCTGAGCCCGTTTATAACCTTATCATCAACAACACTTAATTTTATAAGTCCTAAAATTCTGCTTGGATAAACAAGGAATGAAACAACTGCGCCGACAACTGTGAAAATAAACCAGTTGGAAAAATTCTTAGCTTTATCTGCAACATTTTCTTTTTTATATTTGTTTGCTTTTAATTTGAAAACAACTGCAAGTGCAATAAATATAACAACAAATAAATATGTTGCAACTTCTGCTGCAATCTGGAAGCCTTTAGAGCCCTGGAACCAGTTCATAAGATAAAGAAGCACCATGATTGAACCGAGTGCAACTGTAAAATTTGTGAGCATTTTGTTTTCGATTTTTTCCTTTTGTTGTTTAGTAAGTTTTGTGATTTCTTTTTTCATTTTGTTAACCCTTTCTTTCTTACAAAAATCATATATTTTTAAATTTTAAACTGTTTTAATACTGTCTTTATTCCGACAGCTCATAATTGATGTTTGCAAGTGTATAAAGACCTGCAGTTTCACATCTCAAAATGCGTTTACCAAGCGAAGCACACACAAAGCCTTTATCTGTAAGATAAGAAACCTCGCTTTCATCAATACCGCCTTCCGGACCTATAAACACTCCAATTTTTTTCTTGTCTTTATTTTTCAAAAGTACTTCTTTCAAAGTCGTTTTCTCCTCATCCTCATAACAAAGAATAAGAAGGTCAAATTCTGAAAAATCCACTTCCGAAAGCTTTAAAAAGCACTTAACATCGGGTATTATAAGCCTTCCTGACTGACAGGCAGCCGACTCGGCAATTTTAGAAAAACGCTCTTGTTTTTTCTTTATATTTTCATTTGTTATTTTGGCAACGCTTCTTAAAGTATTTATAACATAAACTGCATTAGCACCGGCTTCTGTTGCTTTTTCTATTATAAATTCAGTTTTGTCGCCTTTAGGAGTTGCCTGAAAAAGTGTAAGCGAAAATTCGTTTTCACTATTCCCTTCATTTTCAGCTACAACATCAAACAAAACAGTGTCTTTTGTAAACTCCTTAATTTCGAGTATGTACTCCTTGCTGCCCTTTATACAGCTTACTTTTTCTTTCTCTTTTAATTTGAGAACATTTTTTATATGGTGAACTTCATCACCTTTTATAATAAGACAGTTGTCCTTTATTTCTTCATCGGTAAAAAATCTGTTTATAAAATTCACCTCCGCAAATTCTATCCTTGTTATTCTATCACAAAAACATTTCTCTGTCAAGCAATTCATCGACAAATTTATATTTTATTATAATAAAAAGTTATTTTTTTATATATTCACTTGACTTTTTTTGGTATTTGGTGTTATAATAATAAAGTATGAATACAACTAATAAAGTATAAGGAGATTTTTACTATGCAGAAAATTACAAAAGATATGATAATCGCAGATGTTTTGAAGGTTGATGCTGAACTCGCACCATTCTTCTTTGCAATCGGAATGCACTGCCTCGGCTGCCCTGCAGCAAGTGGTGAAACTATCGAGGAAGCTTGTATGGTTCATGCAACTGACTGCGACGAGCTTGTAGAAAAAATGAATAAATTCTTAGAAGAAAAAGAAGGCAAATAATGTTTTTAAAAAAGAGGATGTCAGATAAAAAACATCCTCTTAAACAGGTTATAACGGAAGGAATTGAAGAAAATGTCAAGTAAAGTAGTTATCGGTACACAATGGGGAGACGAAGGAAAAGGTAAAATCATAGATGTATATGCAACAAAGTCAGATGTTGTAGTAAGAGCGCAGGGCGGTAACAACGCCGGCCATACAATAAAAGCTGACGGCGTTACCTATAAGCTTCGCCTTATTCCATCGGGTATCCTCAATAAAAATACACTTTGCGTTATAGGAAACGGCGTTGTAATTGATCCTAAAGTTCTTTTGGGAGAAATCGAAGGCTTCGTTTCAAAAGGAATAAGTGTTGATAATCTTAAAATAGACAAGCGTGCGCATATTATTATGCCATATCATATTGCTCTTGACGAGCTTTCTGAAAATATGAGAGGCGATGCAAAAATCGGTACAACAAAAAGCGGTATCGGTCCTTGCTATATGGATAAAGCTGAAAGAAGCGGTATAAGAATGTGCGACCTCATAAACGAAGAAATCTTCAAAAAGAAGCTTAACAATGTATTACCGCTTAAAAATGCAATTATGACCAAGGTTTATGGCGGCGAAGAAATGAGCGCTGAAAAAATCTTTGAAGAATACAGTGCCTATGCAAAGAAGCTTTCAAAATTTGTATGCGATACAACAGTTCTTGTTTACGATGCAATAAAGCAGAATAAAAAAGTTCTTTTTGAAGGCGCACAGGCTACACTTTTGGATCTTGATATGGGTACTTATCCGTTTGTTACATCTTCGCACCCGGTTGCAGGCGGCTTCTGCATCGGTGCAGGTATAGGCCCAACAATGATTGATTCGTGTATCGGTGTATGTAAATCATATACTACCCGTGTAGGAAAAGGTCCGTTCCCGACAGAGCTTTTTGATAAAACAGGCGACCTTATAAGAGAAAAAGGCTTTGAATTCGGAACTGTAACCGGAAGACCGAGAAGATGCGGATGGTTTGATGCAGTAATTATGAAATTTTCAGTAAGAGTTAACTCACTTACAGAAATTGCTCTTAATAAGCTCGATACATTAACCGGCATCGGTGATCTTAAAATTTGTGTGGCTTATAAGAAAAACGGTGAAGTATTAAACGACTTCCCTGCTTCTATTGAAGAGCTTGAGGGTTGTGAACCGATTTATGAAACATTCCCGGGATTTGACGAGGATATTTCCGAAATAAAGGAATTTGACAAGCTTCCTGAAAATGCTAAAAACTATATTTTAAGAATTGAAGAACTTCTTGATACAAAAGTTTCTATTATCGGAGTAGGTCCGGGAAGAGACCAGTGTATCTTCAGATAAAATACAGAGAGGATTTTTAAAAAAATGGCAGAAGAAAAAAAATATCTTACTTACAAGGGTAAAATGCTTGTAAGAAAAGATAATATAATTTATTACGGTAATCCCGAAGACAGCTATGTTGTAATGATGAATATCACAGGAACTCAAAAAGAAGGCGAATATGATATAACATCCAAAATCACAATTTCATTGCAGACAAATACAGGCGGAAAAGAAAGAATAATGAAGCAGGTTGAAAGAGAAGGTATGTTCAAGGCTCTTGATATTGCTGAATTCTGGCTTGCAGACGCTTTGGAAGAAGAATAAACTTTTTTGAAAGGAATTTTGTGAAAAACCGTGGATAGCAAAAATTTAACTTTATTAAGCCTTGCCGTTGCTTTTTTCATTTCATATATGGCAGTTCCCGTTGTGAGAATTATCGCTTTTAAAATTGGTGCGGTGGATGTCCCGAAAGATGAAAGAAGAATGCACAAGGTTCCTATTCCCAGAATGGGCGGTCTTGCAATATATTTCGGTTTTTTGGTGAGCTATTTGTGCTTTACACCTGCAATCGAACTCAAGCACTTCGGCATCCTTATCGGTGCAACTATTCTTGTTATTACAGGAATTATAGATGATAAATATGTGCTAAAAGCATCAGTAAAGCTTATTCTTCAGCTTCTTGCGGCTGTTATTCCCGTTGCTTTGGGACTTCGGATTGAATTTATGACAAACCCTAATTTCCTTTCGGGAAAAGCATTTATGATGCTTGGCTCATTATCTGTTCCGATTACAATAATATGGATAATAGGTCTTACAAATGCTCTCAATCTTATTGACGGACTTGATGGACTAGCCGGCGGTATTGCTGCGATTTCATCAATTTGCCTTGTTGTTGTGGCAATATCAGCAGGAAGTACAACTGCGATTGTTCCTCTTGCAGCTATTGCAGGAGCAACAATGGGTTTTTTACCTTACAATATAAACCCGGCAAAAATCTTTATGGGTGATACGGGCGCACTGTTTTTGGGATATATGCTCGCAACACTTTCAGTTGACGGTTTTTTCAAAAGCTATGCAGCAATAAGCTTGCTTATTCCCATTGTAGTGTTGGGACTTCCGATATTTGACACAGGCTTTGCAATACTTCGGAGAATAAAAAACAAGCAACCGATTATGTCTCCTGACAGGTCGCATCTTCACCACAAGCTTGTTGATGCCGGTTTTAATCAGAGAGAAGCTGTCGGAATACTGTGGAGCATCAGCGGACTTTTATCCCTTACATCTATCGTATGGGCCACTGAAGGCTGGAAGCGTATGTGTCTTATGCTTATTGTATCGGTTGTATATTGTTTCGCTGTAAAATTTTATGTGCGCAATAAAAAATGCGAAAACGATTTTTTTGATAATCTGAAAAACGATGACTAAGAAAGGATTTTTAGGTTGTAATATGAAAAAGATAAAGGTTATTACAGTTTTCGGGACAAGACCGGAAGCTATAAAAATGGCTCCCCTCGTAAAAGAGTTGGAAAGCCGTGAAGAAATAGAGTCTATTGTTGCTGTTACTGCACAGCACAGACAGATGCTTGATCAGGTGCTTGAAATATTCGATATTAAACCTGATTATGACCTTAATATAATGAAAAACAGACAGACACTTGTTGATATAACAGCAAATGTTCTCACAGGCTTATATGGCATAATCGAAAAAGAAAAGCCTGATATAGTTCTTGTTCATGGTGATACAACAACAACCTTTGCAGGTGCTTTGGCAGCATTTTACAATCAAGTTGCTGTGGGACATATCGAAGCAGGTTTAAGAACATACGATAAATATTCTCCCTTCCCGGAAGAAATGAACAGAAAGCTTACAGGTCAGAT
>CAZZPN010000099.1:1154-5136 GCA_964655495.1 uncultured Oscillospiraceae bacterium | reverse complement strand
TAGTATTTACCTTTTTGGTCAAAAAATTTATAAACTCAGCTTTAAATGCTGTTTTTTATCATTTCAACTGCATTTTTCTTAAATATTTTTCTTCCGTATTCTGACAGCACTGCTTCAAAAATGAAAGTATTTTCTATAAGGTCTCCAAATTCGGTAAGAATAATTTGTGTTTTTTTAAAATTCCCGATAAAATCAGAGTTTAATATAAGGTAGTATTTTCCGTCAAGCTCAAAAAGTGTGGAATATCCTGAAAAAATATTCTTCACCTTATCAACTCCTTTTTTTAAGGAAAACCAGTCGGAGAAAGAATAAATACAGTCGGTTTTATTCTTTTTATCCGAAAATGCATCGTCTTTTTGTTTGGTTATAAAAACTGTATATCCGTCTTCCAAGGTCAAAACCGTTTCAACAGATGTTTTTTTTATATCAGCCGTAAATGAAAATTCATCGTAGGCTTTTTTTAATATTTTGTCAATCAGCGACAAACTGATTGACTCTCCAAACAATTCAGACGCATCGCACCCAAGGCTCAAAATATCATGACAAGACAAAACTGCTTTAAGCTTGTTTTCGTCTATCAGCTCGATTTTCACATTCTCCATTGCCTCCCGTTATAAAAACCCTGTTTAATTATACTATATTTAAAAGGAAAAATAAAGAGGTAATTTATGTAAAATCAAAAAACGCTTATTTTTTGCTTATTTTTTGCTTATTTTTTTAAAAAATAAATTAATACATTTAATGGAAAAAAGTTTTATTTCCAAATCACTATTTTGTGAAGATTTTGTGAACTTTTGACGGTTTTTGGAAATTTATGTAAAATTTTTTTATTTTGTTACACTTGTTCGGGAAATCGAATGAAAAAATACTCAAAAAAAGGCAAAAAAACTATCAAAAACAAAAAAATACCAACTTTTTTTACAGTTTTCTCTCATATTTGACAAAAGTGCTTACAAAATGCGACTTTTTCATCTAAAATTCGCTCAAAGCCCTTGGAATTATAAGGTTTTTAGTCGAACGATAATTGGTAAAAATTTCCAATTTTCTCTTGATTTCTGAAAAAATTTGTGTTATTATAAATTCATAAAATAAAAAATGTTTTTTTAGGGCGCGCCAAAAAAACAAAAAAGTATAAAGCAGAAGAATTTTTTCTTAAAAAAGGAGAATGATGATGAAAAAGATTTTAATTGTAGATAATGATACAGCATTTCTTGATAATATAAAAGAACATCTTTCAAAAAACGAATATTTTTCCGATATAAAGCTTGCCCAAAACGGTTGGGAAGCTCTTGATATTGCGAAAGAGTTTAAGCCTGATGTAGTTCTTACTGCAGTTGTGATGTCTGACGGAGACGGAATATGGCTTATTGAGCATCTGAAAAGCGAGGAGTTTGATAACAAGAACAGAGTGATTATGGCAATTCTTGATTCCAAAATTTCAGCTATTGAAAATCTTATGTGGTCGCTTGGTGCAGACTATCTTGTGGTAAAACCGTTTGATATTTCCGGAATTGCAACTCAGATAAAGCTTGTATGTGAGAGTAAAGAAGCCTCAAACGAGCTTTCCGAAAGCTCATCTTCACAAATGCAGTCGTCATCCTGTTCGGGCAAGAATATTTGTAAATCAACTGAGGACCCTCAGCTTGAACAGCGTGTTACCAATATTTTTCATAAGCTCGGTATGCCGGCTCATATAAAGGGTTATGAATATTTAAGATTTGCAATTTTAAGAGTGCTTGAAAATAAAAGTCTGCTCCACAGCGTTACAAAAGAGCTTTATCCTATGACGGCAAAGGCATTCGGAAGTAAGCCAAGCAGAGTAGAAAGAGCGATAAGACACGCTATCGAAGTTGCGTGGACAAGAGGCGACCCCGAAAACATAGCAGAATTTTTCGGCTGTACTGTTCTTTCCTCAAGAGGAAAGCCTACAAATTCCGAGTTCCTTGCAATGATATCGGATAAAATTCTGTTGGACCTTTCAGCTTAATTTAAAAAAAGGTAAAAAGGGATTAAAAGCGGTGTGAAAATTTGTTTTTTGCACCGCTTTTTGTTGACTTTTTTTAAGATATATGTTAATATATATTAAAATAAAAGGGGGTCATAAAAATGATTAATCAGAAATTTTTAGAGATAGGCTATGTTAATTTCGGGTATTTTTCACCGGAACTTTCATCGGACAATGAATATCCTGATTACATAAAAAAAGAAGTTGCGGACAGCGTTGAAAAAATTCAGAAGGTGCAGAACAGAAGAAGCTTAACCTTTGGCTTTATGGCAGATATTCATTATTCGCAGACTTTTAATCACGAAATAAGAACAAAAAGACTTATGAATGCGTACCGTGAGGTTAAAAAAAGAGTTGGTGCGGATATGCTTATCTTAGGCGGAGACTACACCAATGACGGCTCCTATGAATATAAGGTAAATAACTTCAGAGAATTAAGAGCGCTCCTTGATAACGAAGCGTATTTTCCCGTAAATGGGAATCATGACGATAATTCAATATGGGATTTGTATCTTGAGAATGATACATCCCAAAATCATTTGACCGCCGAAGATATGTACAAAGTTTTTTATAATCATCTTCCACGCCATAATGCAAGGTTTAATGAAAAAAATCCCGGATTATACTATTATTATGATGATAATTCTCAAAAAGTGAGATATATATTTCTTGACGGAAGTGATATACCTTATAAGGTTGACGAAAACGGAAAATTCATTTATACAAAGCAACACACCTTTGCGCTTTCTCAAAATCAGATTGACTGGCTGATAAACGATGCACTTAATGTTGAATCAAATGAATGGGATATAGTGGTTATTTCCCATACATTGTTCTTTGAGGGAGATAAGGAAGCGACAAGACTTGAGCTTGTAAATGATATACTTGACGCATATAAAAACGGCGGAAAAATAGATAAAGAATACTGTGAAGGCGATTTTCTTGTTAATGTAAAGGCTGATTTTAAAGCTAAAAAAAGAGGAAATATAATCGCCTGCTTTGCCGGACATTACCACAGAGATATGGTTAAATACACAAAAGAGGGAATACCGCTTATTTTTACTGATTCTTCGATTATGTATGACTACCGCACAAAAAGAATTGACGGAGATAAATCGGAAATTATTTTTGATATGGTTTGTATTGACAGGGATGAAAAGAAGATACATATTGTAAGAGTTGGGGCAGGTAGCGACAGAATAGTAGAATATAAATAAAGAGCTTTGATAAAATGCACAGAACGCATAAAAGCATAAAAAAATATATTGAAATTGTTCTAATTTCATAATTTTGAGGAAGAAACAAAAAGCTGTGACAAAAATATTTTGTCACAGCTTTTTAGCTATATCTTAATTTCTATCTTGTCATTTTCACAGTCAACCGTAAAGCTGTCGCCTTCTTTTATTTCGGATATAATATACATATCTGCAATTTTATCCTCAATTTCTTTTTCGATAAGGCGTCTTAACGGTCTTGCGCCGTATTTATCGGAAAATCCGTTTTTAACAAGATAATCTGTAACATTGTCTGTCCAGCTCATATGAAGCTTTTTAACGGCTAATGCTTCTTTTACCCTTTCAAGCATAATTCCTGCGATTTTTTCAAGCTCTGTTTTTGTAAGCGGGTCAAATACTACAACGCTGTCAACACGGTTTAAAAATTCCGGTCTGAAATAGGTTTTTAAAGCTTCGTTTACCTTTTCTTTTGACTTTATGGTATCGTTTGAATTAAAGCCTAAAGAAGTGCTCTTTGTTTCGCTTCCTGCGTTTGTTGTCATTACGATTATCGCATTATAGAAGCGAACAGTTCTTCCGTGACTGTCAGTCAAAATTCCGTCGTCAAGAATCTGAAGTAACAGATTGAAAACATCCTTATGTGCCTTTTCTATTTCATCAAAAAGAATGATGGAATAAGGTTTTTTTCTTATCTTCTCGGTGAGAAGTCCGGCATCGTCATATCCCACAGACCCGGGAGGTG
>CAZZPN010000099.1:0-1144 GCA_964655495.1 uncultured Oscillospiraceae bacterium | reverse complement strand
TCTTCAGTTCCGAAAAGCTCATACGCTAACGCTTTAACAAGCTCTGTTTTTCCTACGCCTGTCGGTCCTGCAAAAATAAATGAGGTCGGCTTTCTTTCTGCACTTAAAGCCGCTCTGCCTCGCCTTACAGCACTGCTTACAGCTTTTACTCCGTCAAGCTGACCTGCAATTCTTTTCGAAAGCTTATCTTCAAGATTGATAAGATTTTTTGCTTCAATACCCGTAATATTTCTTACCGGTATTTTTGTCATTGTTTCAATTACGGTTGCAATATCCTCGGTGGTAATTTCTCTTATTGATGTTTTTTCAAGTGCTTTAATAGCTTCTCTCAAATTACATTCTTTAACTTTGTATTCAGAAATTTTTTGATATTCCTCCACGCTTCCTTCTTCCACAGGAGCATTTTGTAAATCAACGAGCTTTTCAAGCTCTTCGTTCATAGCTTTTAATTTTACAAGCTCATTGTTTGCCACATTTTTAACGGCACCGCTTTCATCAAGAAGGTCAATCGCTTTATCGGGCAATTTTCTGTCAAAAATATAGCGGTCTGCCATTATTGCCGCAGTTTCAACAGCTTCTTTGGAATAATGAACCTTGTGGAAGTCCTCATAGTAGCTTTTTATACCGTTTAATATGTTTATTGTTTCATAAACATCCGGCTCATCCACCATAACGGGAGCAAATCTTCTTTCTAAAGCAGAGTCTTTCTCGATATGCTGTCTGTATTCAGTCGGAGTGGTCGCACCGATTATACGGAGCTCGCCTCTTGCAAGATAAGGCTTTAAGATATTTGCCGCATTCATTGCACCGTTGGCATCTCCTGCAGCAACGATATTGTGAAGCTCATCTATAACAAGGATAACATTTTTTCGCTCTATCGCTTCTGTTATAACAGCTTTAAGTCTCTGCTCAAACTGTCCTCTGAACTGAGTTCCTGCTATCATTCCCGCAAAATCAACTAAATAAATTTGTGCATCAAGGAGCTTTTCGGGAACTTCCTTGTGTATGATTTTTACTGCCAATCCTTCAGCGATAGCAGTTTTTCCTACACCCGGCTCTCCTAAAAGTACAGGATTATTTTTTGTTCTTCTGTTTAAAATATTGATGACACGCATAATTTCGGTATCACGCCCGATAATTCTGT
>CAZZPN010000098.1:0-5198 GCA_964655495.1 uncultured Oscillospiraceae bacterium | reverse complement strand
TTTACTATGATTAAAAAAATCAGCACATTATTACTTGCATTAGCTTTGATTTTTTGTAATCTTGGTGTTTTTGCAGAAACAAATGACATTTGGTCAAACGCTTCAAACTGGGCACTTGTTGAGCTTAATCCGGCAAAAGATGCTGGCCTTATTCCTGAAGTACTTTTTAAAACCGATTTTTCTGCAGATATAACAAGAACAGAGTTTGCGGCACTTTCGGTTACACTTTATGAAAAATTAGCTGAAAAAACATTGATGGAAACAAAAAATATTCCGTTCTCTGATACAGATGACATTAATGTTTCAAAAGCATATAACGCAGGCTTTACAACGGGCGTAAGTGAAACTGAATTTGGCGTTGATGCTAAGCTTACAAGACAGCAGGCATCAACAATGATTTCAAGAGTTTATAAAAAGTATAAAGATGAAAACTGGAAAATAGCAGAAGATTACAGCTTTGAAATAAAATCAGATGCAAAATTTGCCGATGATGGTGAAATAGCAGACTGGGCAAAAAATTCAGTTTACTTTATGAATGAAAACGAAATTATAAAAGGAACAGGAAATAATGCTTTTTCACCTTCACTAAATATGTCAAGAGAAGCAGCTGTAATTGTTTCACTTCGTATTTATAATAAATATAAAACCGCTTCGGAAGAAGAAAAAACTGAGGAACCTGTTAATCCTGAAGGAGATACAAGAGAAGAATTTAAAATTGCATTCATTGGCGGCTCACTTACCGAAGGCGGAACAATGAGTTGGATAAAAACGACAAGAGAGTATTTACAGGAAAAAATGCCTGATAAAAAAGTAACCATTCTTAATGCCGGAGTTGGCGGAACTATGTCGGACTATGGTATGGTAAGATATCAAACACATGTACTTAATCATAAGCCTGATATGGTATTTATTGAATTTTCATCTAACGACAGAAATATGCACCATTCAGAAGATTTTCAGAAAACAGGCTTGGAATCAATGTTAAGACAGTCTGCAAGTGCAGCTAAAGCACCATATGTTGTTGTGTTCCATTCGATTAACCCAACCGATAAAGGAAGCGAAAGCAACAATAACTGGTTAAAAGGCGTTAACTGGAAAAATGAAGTTGCAAAGGCATACGGAGTAAAAACAGTAAATGCGTATAACTATGCTTATGATGTTGCATATCAGGAAGCAAAAAAAGAAAAACCTGAGCTTACATTTATGGACTTTTTAGGAAATTATTATACAAAATCAGGCGATGGATATGATGTGCACGGTGGATATAAGCTTTATGGAGAAGCTATAGTAAAAGCTTTTGAAGAGGATTATGAAGGAATGTTTACTGTTCCGAAGAAAAGAGCTGTATATCATACTGCAAATTCAAGTGAAGTAACAGCAAAATTTACTGCACTTCCTATAAATCATTCCAGAATGCATTATACAAAGGGATGGGAGATATATTCTGCCGAAAATCGTTATGTTAAAGATGGCTCCGACTATTCATTCCCTGAAAACCGTTACTGGATATTCCCAGAGGGGATAAGAGTTGCTGCAAAACCTGCAACAACAGTTCAGGCAGGATTTATGTCAAAAGCAAAAGCGATTTGCCTTCCAACTTTTACTCCATCAAAAAGCATAAAACCTGAAATTTATGTTGATGATGTTTTAGTAAAAACAATAACTGCAAAAATGGACCTTATTGAATGGGTTGAGCTTCCGAATGATGGAAAAGAACACAGAGTTGTTATTAAAGTTCCGACAAATACTGAAGGTGTTTTTGGATTGGGTTGTGTTTACGAAAAAAATTAATATTTAACTGCAAAAAAGGGATTATAAAACAGTTGTTTTATAGTTCCTTTTTGATACTTTAGGGTACTTTTGATACATATTTTTTTTATTTTAAAAAAAGCATTGACATTTAGAAAAAATATGGTAAAATTCTGTTAGAAATTTTTATATTACAGGAAAATTGAACTAAAATACAGTTTATGGAGGAGAGTATTATGAGATTATATCCTGTACCAAAAAGAGTCGAGATAAAAGAAGGAAATTATGCTTTTTCTGATATATTAATTTCGGGCGATATTTGTCCTGTTGTTTATAAAGCTTTTTCTCTTTATGAAATTGAAATTAAAGAAGGGAAAGGAAATATTCTCTTTACAAAAACTTCGGGACTTGATAATGAAGAATATAAAATTATCATCAATGAAAATGGAGCAGAACTTTTTTATTCTGATATCGGCGGTGCTTTATACGGCACACAGACGCTTTGTCAGCTTATAAGAGAGAAAAATGAAAAAACTGTGCCTTATCTTGAAATTTCCGATAAGCCTGCGATAAAAAACAGACATATTCAGCTTGATATTTCAAGAGGTAAAATTCCTACAATGGAACATTTTAAGGAAATAACAGATTATTTTATTATGGCAAGATGCAATGTCTTAATGCTTTATTTTGATAATCCTGTTATTCGCTTTCCTTATTTGGAAGATGTTTGCTGTGATGACGCAATTACTCTTGATGAGCTTAAAGAAATTAAAAAAATATGTAACGACAATAATATCAGAATGATGTTTGCTTCTCAAAGCTTTGGTCATTTTGAGAAATTTTTGTGCCACGATAAATTTAAGCACTTATCAAACTCTTTAGATGAAAATAAACCGGGAAGTGTTTTGAATCCGCTTGATCCTGAGTGTTTCGAGTTTTTAGAAAAGCTTTATGATGATATTATCCCGTTTAATGACACCGATATAATTAAAATCGGTGGTGATGAGGTAACTACACTTGGAACGGGAAAATCAAAAGAGATTGTGGAAAAAAAGGGAAAACATACTGTCTATATGGAGCATATGACAAAGGTGGTTAACCTTATATATAATAAGTACGGCAAAAAAAGCTTATTACCCAATGATATGTTTATGAAAATAAATGATTCTGAGGAAGAAATTTTAGAAAAATTAAAAACCGTTCCGAAAAATGCAGCAATTTATAACTGGGGTTATGAATCGGAAGTTGAATTTATGAACTTTGATAAATTCGATTCTTATTTTGAAAAAATGAATCTTCCGTTTTATAACGCTTCAAGCACCGGACTTTTTACTCAGTTTGTACCAAGAACATACAATCAGACGAGAAATGCAGAAAATAGCTGTGCTGCGGCTATAAAACACAATGCAGACGGAGTTGTACAAACTATATGGGGAGACGGTGGCAACCCTCAATTTTTTGTTATGGAATTGGGAGGTATTTTCACTTACGGCGCTACCGCATGGAATGTTGACGAATTTCAGCTATCAGATGTTATTTCTTATATGGACAAATATATTTATAAATCAGAAAACGATAGTGTGGCAGACTGTATTTCCGAGATCGGCGATGCAGCATGGTTTGCAAAATTAAGAACACCTAACTCTACCGGCTTTCCTTTTGCTGATTCCGGAAATTTTGAAAATCCTGTTTTGTGGAACGGATACCATGCACACGGCGGACTTGATAAAATATGTGTATGGGATGCTATTGATATTTACGGTTGCGAAAAAGCAATTAAGCACATAAATAGTTCAAAAGAAAGAATCAAAGCATTAAAATTTAATTGCAAAAATGCTGACTTAATAAAAGAAAAAATTCTTCTTAATGTGATGATGTATGAATGTAGTTTAAAATCATCGTATATGAAGCTTTTGGTATTTAAGCTTAACAACACATCAAAAGCACTTGAACTTAAAGAAGAAGTCCTTAAAATGTATGATATTATTTCCGAAAAATATGAGCGTTTATGGTTAACCGATAACAGACATTACGGAAAAGATATTTATATGAATACACTAAAAAGAAAAAAAGACAGCTTACTAAAGTTGAAAAACAATTAATTGTAAACGGAGAAAAGAAAAATGAAAACAAAATGTCTTAAAAGCTTAAAATTAAGTATTGTGTTATTCGCATTATTGTTTTTTTTAAATGCAATAGTATATATGACAAAGAATATGTTTGCAGCAGCGATGGCGTCGATAGTTCAGGAGGGTGTAATGACAAAAACACAGACGGGAACAATAACGGCTGCCTTTTGGTTTGTTTATGCTGTTTTTCAGTTTATAGGAGGCTTTGCGGCAGACAGATATTCTTCTTTTTGGCTTATAACGATAGGCATAATAAGTGGAATTGTTTCAAATTTTCTTATTTATTTTAATCAGAGCTATCAATTTGTTATT
The DNA here is from genome assembly GCA_964655495.1 of uncultured Oscillospiraceae bacterium. GTDB lineage: Bacteria > Bacillota > Clostridia > UMGS1840 > UMGS1840 > UMGS1840. Next base: position 1,008 of record CAZZPN010000098.1, on the reverse strand, counting down.
ATAATATGGTGTATAAATGCGGCATTACAGTTTGGCCTATGGTCAGGAAGCTTTAAAATGATTTCAGCACAGATAAGGTTCGAATTTCGTGAAACGGCACTTTTTTGGATTTTATTATCTACAAGCGTAGGTCAGGCAATCAGTATGCTTGTTGCTTCGTTTGTAAATGTGTGGCAAAATAATTTTCTTATTTCAGGGATTGCTTTAATCGCACTTCTTATTATCTGGGTTGTTTCTTATAAGCTTTTAGAGAAAAATATGGAAGAACCAGAGGTTATAACAAAATCTAAAAATATTCAAGCAAAGCTTTCGATAAGTACAAAGGATTTTTTAACAAAATCAGGTCTTCCTGTTATATTTTTAATTTGTTTTTTAGTAAATATGGTTGCCAACGGAATAAAAACAATTCCGCCTGTTATGCTTATGGAATCCTATGATTCACTTCCTGCTTCTTTGGCAACAAGACTTAGTGTTGTGCTTATTTTCTTCGCCGTTTTCGGAATGTTTATAGCAAACTTTGTAAGACATAAAATAACAAGGCATGAAATGAAAGGAGCATCGCTTCTTCTTTTAATAAGTGCGCCGACTCTTTTTCTTTCATGTTTAGTGGGGAAAATCCATTATATTTTAATTTTAGTATTTTTATCATTTGCTATTATATTTATTCAGGGAGCTTTACCACTTGCCAATACTTTTACTTCGGCAAGATTTGTTCCTTACGGCAGAGGTGCAACAGTTTCCGGAATATTAAACGCAGCACTTGCTATGGGAAATGTTGCTTCATCATATATTTTTCCAAGAATGGCAGAGACAATGCCCTGGTATAGCGTGACTTGTGTATGGGCGGGTTCAATCCTTATTTCAGCAATAGTAGCTTTTGCAATGATAAAAGCCTGGTCAACATTTATAAAAAAAGAAAAAGTTGAAAATTAATTTATAATTATATTTTCATAATAAAGGAGACTAACTATAAAAAGTCAAGAGTTTTTTTAAAAAAACTTCAAATAA
>CAZZPN010000097.1:4851-5219 GCA_964655495.1 uncultured Oscillospiraceae bacterium | reverse complement strand
TTTGATACACCAAGAGAAATAGCTTCTTTAATCATTTCATCAGGAATACCTGTGCCTCCGTGAAGAACGAGTGGCATTTTTCCTGTAAGCTTCTGAACTTCAGCCAAAACTTCAAAGTTAAGACCTTTCCAGTTTGCAGGATATTTTCCGTGAATGTTACCGATACCTGCTGCAAGCATATCTACACCTAAATCAGCAATCATCTTACATTCGTTAGGATCTGCAAATTCTCCGTTGCCCACAACTCCGTCTTCTTCGCCGCCGATTGCGCCAACTTCAGCTTCAACAGAAACACCGTTCTCTTTAGCTATTCTTATAATTTCTTTTGTTTTTTCAATATTTTCTTCGATAGAATAATGTGAACCGTC
>CAZZPN010000097.1:0-4841 GCA_964655495.1 uncultured Oscillospiraceae bacterium | reverse complement strand
AACAGGTACTGTAATGTTAAGATGTTCAATCATACCTTTAACCATACCAACTATTGTTCTATACCCTGCCATATATTTTCCTGCACCCTCAGATACACCTAAAATAACAGGTGAATTACATTCCTGAGCTGTAAGAAGAATATTTTTTGCCCATTCAAGATTATTGATGTTGAACTGACCAACAGCGTATTTTCCTGCCTTAGCCTTATCCAACATTTCTTTTGCAGATACTAACATAATTTTTCCTCCAAATTTATTATATTTTAAAATTATAATCAACTATTTTATATTATACAACATATTTTTCAAAAAATCAAACATTTTTTCATTTTTTTTGTTTTTTTTAGAAGAAATAGCAATTATACCAAAAAAACATAATTACTCCATTTTTGATTTTATATACAATAAACAATTTTATTTATCTTTCTTAAAAAATCTTTTCATATATAAGGTAAGACAAATTCCCAGAATCGGAAAAACAGCAGCAGACAGCATCCCTGCTTTCATACCCATTTGTTCTGCGGTCATATTCATTTTTACAGCAATTTCCTGTATATTGGAGTTTAAACTTACAGCATCAACAACGATACCCACAAGCTGAGGTGCGATTGATGCACCAAGGTCCCCTCCTGAAGCCATAAGCGCATATGCTGCTACACCAATTTTCGGAAGTTTTTCTTCCATAAGAATAAGTGTACCCGGCCACAGCATCGCAGTAAATATTCCGACCAGAACACAAGCTATGAGAGAAATAACCGGATTTGATACAAACGCAACAATAATATAGCAAACCGCCGCACCTATCATCCCATAATGTAAGGTGTTCAAAATATTTTTACCGTATTTTGCATAAAATGTTCTTGTGATAGCAAGTAATATCGCAAAAATCAAAAAGCCAAATATATCACCTGTTAACTTTTGGATATTAAGTGCGTTTTGAGCAAAGGTTGAAATCCAGTTTGTCATAGTACATTCAGCCGCACCACCAAAAAAAATACAAAGTGTACATAAAACAAGGATTTTATTTTTATTCTTAAAATTTGCTTCCGTTTTTTCAGAAGTTAAATTCAATTCCGGTATCGGCGCTATACAAAAAAACACAAAATTTATAATTGGAAGTATCGAATAGAAAAGAACTAAATACATCCAGTTTTCAACACCGAATATTTTTATAAAAATACTGCTGATGATAACAACAGACGCAACTCCATATCCGTATAGAGAATGAAGGATACTCATATCTTTATCTGGTGTGTCAGACGGAATTGCAGCAATGGTAGGACTAAGCAGTGTCTCTCCCAGTCCACATGCAGCTGAAAAAACAATTGTTCCTGCTAAAAGTCCTATGTATGCAAATTGAGGATAAAACATTGGTATAAGTGCATATATTAAAAAACCTAATGATACCAAAAGCGGCATAGTCCTGATTGTGTTTTTGATATTAAAATATTTTGAAAAAAAAGTGAAAATTAAATCAACAAGCATTTGCACAAAAAAATTAACAAGCACAAGTGTCCCTAACAATGTATAAGAAACATTATACATTTTGTTAAATGAAGCAAAAAGCATTGCCGGCAAGACAAATACTGCTGATGTAGAAACATAAGAAAAATAACAGGCAAATTTTGTGCCTTTATAGTTTTGTTTCATATATCCTCCAAAAGTTATGTATTATAAAGATAACAATATTTTTCCAATAAAGTGTATTATAACAAATAAAACAATCAAAGGCAAGTGTTTTTTGAATTTTTTTGTTTATTGTAATTTTTTTTAAAAAATATCAACAGATGATTGACTAAAATAATTGAAAGTGTTATAATAATATATTATTAATGAAATTGGAGAACTGATATATGAATATAACTGTTGTAGGAATGGGAAAAATAGGTATTAAGCTCGTTGAAAGACTCAACCGTGAAGAAAATCATAATATAACTGTTATTGATGAAAAACCGGGTGTTCTTTCAGATGTTGTGAATACTTATGATGTAAGAGGCATCGTTGGAAGTGGTGCAAGTCTTGAAATACTTACAGAAGCTGAAGTTGAAAATACTGATGTACTTATTTCTGTAACGGGCTCTGATGAGATTAATCTGCTTACCTGCCTTATCGCAAGAAAGCTTGGCAAATGCAATACAATTGCAAGAGTAAGAAATCCTCATTATAAAAACGAAATACAGTTTTTTAAAGAAGACTTAGGCTTGGCAATGATTATTAACCCCGAATTTACAACTGCGTCCGAAATTGCAAGAGCGCTTCGTTTTCCGTCGGCAATTCAGGTTGATACTTTTGCAAAAGGAAGAATTGAAATTTTGAAATTTAAAATTCCTTCCGATTCAGTTTTGAATGATATCAAGCTTTGTGAAATGAGACAGAAAATTTCCTGTGATGTGCTTGTTTGCGGTGTTGAGCGTGGAAACCAGGCATTTATTCCGTCGGGTGATTTCGTTTTGAAAGCCGGAGATTTTATAAGTATAGTGGCTTCCATAAAAAATGCTTCTGATTTTATAAAGAAAATAGGAATTAAAACAAATAAGGTTAAGGATACAACTATCGTAGGCGGCGGAACAACAACGGTATATCTTGCAAATGCACTGATAAAAGCAGGAATTGATGTAAAAATAATAGAGCAGAATATACACAGATGCGAAGAACTTTGTACTCTTGTTCCGAAAGCCTCAATAATTAACGGCGACGGCACAGAAAACACACTTCTTTTAGAAGAAGGAATAGAAAATGCAGAATCTTTTGTTGCACTTACAAATATAGATGAAGAAAATGTTTTGTTATCTTTATATGCAAAAACCAAGACAGACGGCAAGGTTATAACAAAAATTAACCGTATTTCTTACGATGAAGTAATCAGCAATATCGGACTTGATACAATAATTTATCCAAATGATATTGCAGCAGAATATGTTGTGAGATATGTGCGTGCGATGAATAATTCGTTAGAATGTAATATTGAAACTATGCACTATATTCTTGACGAAAAAGCTGAAGCTCTCGAATTCAGTATAAATAAAAATTCGCCCGTTTCAAATAAAACTATTGAAGAACTTAAATTAAAAGAAAATATCATTATTGCCTCTATCAACAGAAACGGAAATGTAATTATTCCTAACGGTAAAGATTCAATTCTTACAGGAGATACCGTAGTTGTTGTTACGACAAACAAAGGCTATAAAGACATAAGAGATATTTTAAGATAAAGCAAAAAAGGATAAAAATAATGAATTACAGAATCATATCATATATTTTAGGGTGGGTACTTAATATAGAAGCAGGATGTATGCTTCTACCCTTTTTATGTGGAATTATTTATTCCGAGCCTGCAAAATGGTCATTTTTATTTTGCTCGTTTGTGTGTTTTATAATTGGATTGCCACTCACCATCAAAAAACCTAAAAATAAAAATATGTTTGCCAAAGAAGGCTTTGTTATCGTTGCATTAAGCTGGATAATTATCAGTATTTTCGGTGCGATACCATTTGTGCTGTCAGGCAGTATTTCTGATTTTACAGAAGCATTGTTTGAAGCGGCATCAGGATTTACAACGACAGGAGCATCGGTTATCCCTGACCTTGATGTTATCCCCAAATGTGTTATTTTGTGGAGAAGCTTCACCCATTGGATTGGCGGAATGGGAGTTATTGTTTTTCTTGTTGCTATTCTTCCTATGTCAAGCGGAAGCAATTTCTATATGGTTAAAGCAGAAAGCCCCGGTCCCTCAGTATCAAAGCTTGTACCAAGAGTGAGAGAAACCTCAAAAATACTTTATGGAATTTATATTTTGCTTACATTTATTCTGTTTATGCTTCTTCTTTTTGGGGAGCTTGATTGGTTTGAAGCATTAACACTTACCTTTGGTACTGCAGGTACAGGTGGGTTTACAATAGAAAATTCCGGTTTAGCCGATTATTCCCCATATACACAAAATATTATAACAATTTTTATGATTATATTTGGAATTGATTTCACTTTTTATTATCTTATTTTGTTAAGAAGAATAAAATCTGCTTTTAAGATGGAAGAAGTATGGTGTTATCTTGGAATAATTACTGCAGCAATTTTACTTATATTTTTTAACATAAGAAGTTTATATCCTACCATATCAGAGTCTTTTGGGAAAAGTGCCTTTCAGGTTGCATCTATCATTACAACAACAGGTTATGCAACAACTGATTTTGATTTGTGGCCTCAATTTTCGAAAACTATTCTTATTTTTCTTATGTTTTGTGGTGGGTGCGCAGGAAGTACAGCCGGCGGAATGAAAGTTTCGAGAATTATGATACTTGTAAAGAGTATTATTAAAGAAGTGAAAATGCTTGTTCATCCAAAAAGTATAATAAAAGTTAAATTTTCGCAAAAACCGCTTGAACACGAAACTTTAAGAGGAATAAATGTATTTTTTATTTCATACATTTTAATTTTCGCATCAGTTCTTTTTATAATAAGTCTTGATAATTTTGACTTTACGACTAATTTTACTGCTATTGCCGCAACATTAAGCAATGTTGGCCCGGGATTATCCAAAGTAGGACCGCTTTGTAATTTCTCGCTGTTCTCTCCCCTTTCAACTTTGACACTTACATTTGCGATGATAATAGGCAGACTCGAAATATTCCCTACGCTCGTTCTGTTTTCATACAGAACATGGAAAAAATAATTTATCCGGAGGATTTAAAAATGATTTTTAACAATATATTAGACGCAATCGGAAATACTCCGATAATAGAATTAAATAATATGGGCGAGCCTGACAGTGCAAGAATTTTAGTAAAATTTGAGGGGCTTAATGTGGGCGGCTCAATAAAGACAAGAACTGCTCTTAATATGAT
>CAZZPN010000096.1:4315-5265 GCA_964655495.1 uncultured Oscillospiraceae bacterium | reverse complement strand
ATCGAGGGAGTAATGATGCAGGGCCCGAAAAAAAGGGCTACTGCTGTAAGAAAATCAAGCGGAGAAATAGTTATCCGTGAAGATGAGATAAAATCCTTTATAGTAAAATTAAAGCTTAATAAAATACCGATTTTAAGAGGTTTTTTAAGCTTCTTTCAGTCGCTTTTTACGGGTGTATCCTGCCTTATGTTTTCGGCTAAGGAATGTGACCTTGAGGATGAAAATGAGCAGCTTTCTCCTTTTGAGCAGTGGATACTCGATAAATTCGGAGATAAGCTTTTTGATGTAGTGATGTACATATCCGTGTTTATATCACTATTTTTGGGAGTTGGTCTTTTTATGATTCTGCCGAAAGTAATTGTGGAATTTATATCAAAGCTTTTCGGGACAAGCTTAAATGAAGGAATTTCAACTCTTATCGAAGGAATTTTAAGACTTGGAATTTTCCTTGTTTACATTATTCTTATATCGAAAATGAAGGATATACAAAGAGTTTTTGAGTATCACGGTGCAGAGCATAAAACGATTTTTGCGTATGAGTACGGTGATGAGCTTACAGTTGAGAATGTAAAAAAACATACAAGATTTCACCCAAGATGCGGGACCAGCTTTCTTGTTCTTGTTATGATTGTGAGTGTTGTTGTCTTTCTTATTATCGGAATGTTTATAAGTCCAAATGCGAGTCTTTTGGAAAAAATACTCTGGAGAATTGTTATGCTTCCGGTTATTGCAGGTATTTCTTACGAGCTTATAAAATTTGCAGGAAGACACAATAACAAATTAACAAGATTTATTTCGGCACCGGGTGTATGGCTTCAGCATTTTACAACCCGTGAGCCTGATGAAGCACAGATTGAAGTGGCAATCGCAGCTTTCAAAGCAGTTGTACCTGAAAATACTGAGGAATCAAAATGGTAAAGATTAAAGACCTTTATAAAGAAGGGTTTGAA
>CAZZPN010000096.1:0-4305 GCA_964655495.1 uncultured Oscillospiraceae bacterium | reverse complement strand
TTAGAAAACAACGAAATCGAAACACCCAAAACAGATGCGAGGGTGATTTTGGAATACATTTTAAAAATTGACAGCGGAAAGCTTCCTTTATATTATAATGAGGAAGCTTCCTCTGATATAAGGGAGAATTATCTTTCTCTTATTAAAAAAAGAAAGAACCATATGCCGTGTTCGTATATCACGAAAACAAAAGAGTTTATGTCGCTTTTGTTCAAGGTTGATGAGGGTGTCCTTATTCCGAGATGTGAAACTGAAAATTTGTGTGAATATGCTATCAAAAGAATAGGGGAAAATAATTTCAAGGTTGCTGATATTTGTTGCGGCTCGGGATGTATCGGTCTTAGCGTGAAAAACTACTGCAAAAATATTTCGGCAGATTTATTTGATATTTCGGATTGTTGTATAAAAATATCGGATGAAAATCTTAAAAATTTCGGGTTTAAGGATGTTTCAGTTATAAAAAAGGATATTTTAAACGAAGAGCTTTCAGAAATTTATGATGTTATCCTTTCAAATCCGCCTTATATTCCAAAAACGGATATTCCATATCTTATGGAAGAAGTAAGAGATTATGAGCCAAAAAGCGCACTTACTGACGATGAAGACGGCTATGTTTTTTATAAAAGACTTGCTTTTCTTTCAGAAAAATATTTGAAAAAGGGCGGCTTTATGGCTGTTGAGGTCGGAATAAATATGTTTGGCGAAGTAGTGAAAATTTTTGAAAAATGCGGAAAAACAGAAATTATATACGACGATTTCGGGATTGAAAGAATAGTTGTGTTAAATAAGGAATGATATTATGGAGCATACAGAAAAAACTATAAGTGAAAAAACGATTTACGAAGGAAAGGTAATTAACCTTAAGCTTTTGGAAAATGAGCTTGAGGACGGAAGTGTTTCTCCGAGGGAAATTGTTGAGCATCCGGGCGGAGTTTGCGTTATCGGGATTGATGAAAACAGCGATGTCCTTATGGTAAGACAGTATCGTGTACCTTTTTTTAAAATGCTTTTAGAGGCTCCGGCAGGGAAATTGGATAAAAACGAGGATATATTGTCTGCCGCAAAAAGAGAATTTACGGAAGAAACAGGCTATATTGCGGGAAAGCTTACTTATATGGGTGAGTTTTATCCAAGTGTTGGTTTTCTGACTGAAAAAATTCATATTTATATTGGAGAAAAGCTTACAAAGGCATCTCAGAATTTAGATGAAGATGAATTTCTTGATGTTGAGAAATATAATATTGATGTTCTTTATGATATGGTTTTAAAAAATGAAATAAAGGACGCGAAAACTGTTATTGCGATAATGCTATTAAATAATTATTTAAAGAAATAACCTTGTTTTTGGAGGGGTTAATATGAAAGCAGATAAAGAGAAAAGAGAAAAAGAAAAGAAAATTAGAAAAGAAAAAATTTCCAAAAAAGAAATTGAAAGCTTATCTGAAGAGCTTGCAGAATTGCAAAGAACAGCCAAGACACTTGGAATTGCTACTGTTATTGTTGTTGAGGGATGGGGCGCAAGTGGTAAAGGTATTCTTATAAATAACCTTATTCTTCCGCTTGATCCGAGGGGCTTTTGCGTTTATACAATAAAGGATGAGAGCGAAGAAGAAATGCGTCATCCGTTTTTGTGGAGATTTATGACTAAAACTCCTAAAAAAGGCGAAATAGCAGTTTTTGACAGAAGCTGGTACAGACGGGTTCTTAATGAGCATATAGACAAAAAAGTTGACTCAAAAAGATTTGACTCCGATATAGATGAGATAAATGATTTTGAAAAAATGCTGACTGATGACGGCGTTTTAATGATAAAATATTTTCTTCATATAACAAAAGATGTTCAGAAAAAGCGTTTAGAGAAGCTGATGTCAAAAATCGAAACAAGCTGGCGAGTTACCGAGGATGACCTCAAGCATAACAAGCAGTATGAAAAATATCTTGAAGTATCGGAAAAAATGATTTGCCAGACTGATAAAAATAAGGCAAAATGGAAGCTTGTTGATGCAAATGATACAGACAGTGCGTCAATAGAAATGATGCGCTATTTCAGGGATGAGCTTTTAAGAAAAACCGAGGAAGTAAAATCAAAGGAAAAAGCAAAAAAACCCGAAATTTCAAATGTCTGTTCAACTGATTATTTGAAAAAGGCTGATTTAAGCCTTGATATTTCAAAAAAAGATTACAAAAAGGAACTTTCGAAGTATCAGGAAAAACTGTACGATTTGCAGAATGTTTTTTATCTTAATAAAATTCCCGTTGTAATTGTTTTTGAAGGTTGGGATGCTGCCGGAAAAGGCGGTGCAATAAAAAGACTTACAAGCGGATTGGATCCGAGAGGATACAGGGTTGTTTCCACTCCTGCACCAACTCCCGATGAGTTAGCACACCACTATTTATGGAGATTCTGGAATAATATCCCAAAGACCGGTCATACAACTATTTTTGACCGTAGCTGGTACGGCAGAGTTATGGTTGAGCCTATCGAAGGCTTTTGTAACGAAGAAGAATACAGCCGTGCATTTGATGAAATCAACCAGATGGAAAAGCATCTTGTAAACAGCGGTATGCTTGTGATTAAGTTTTTTATCCATATTTCAAAGGATGAGCAGTTAAGACGATTTGAAGACAGAAAGAATAATCCTTTAAAATCCTGGAAGCTTACTGATGAGGACTACCGTAATCGCGAAAAATGGGATGTATATACAACCGCAATCGAAGAAATGATTGAAAAAACAAGCACATCCTATGCCCCCTGGCATGTAATTCCGGGAGACTCCAAAAAATACGCAAGAATCGAAGTTTTAAAAACAGTAACGGAAATTATGGAAAAAGCTTTGGATAAAAATAAAAACTAAACGAAAAAACGAAAAAACGAAAAAACGAAAAAAAGAAAAGAGAAACGAAAAATGAGAGAATTTTATATAAAAAAAGAAGACTTTATTACACTGCAGGACTTACTGAAATTTGAAAATCTTGTTTCGTCGGGCGGTGAAGCCAAGCAAGTTATACTTGACGGAATTGTAAAGGTAAACGGAGAGATTGAAACAAGACGGGGGAAAAAACTCCGTGACGGAGATATTGTTGAAATCGGTGAGGAGAAAATAAAAATAATTCTGCCTTAGGTTTTGGTATCTGCTGTCACTCTAAAGATAAAAGGAGCGAAATCTTATGAAAAAACCTTTTAAAATCATTTTGATTACTTTTATTGTAATTGCAGTTTTATGTACTGCGGGAATAATATTTTATAAGCCTGTTTACGATGTCGTTGCACCTGTGATTTTTGATAAGTTTGTGGCAGAAAATCTCGATAAGTTTATAGGAGAAGATAACAAAAACGAAGCTTCAGAAAAAGAAGAGAAAGAAGAAGCACAAAACGAGGAAAATAAAAAAGACGACGGACTGAATGACGAAAATAAAGAAGAAAAAGAAGGCGAAAAAAAGAGTGATGACAAAAATAATTCGCCTTCTTCCAAAAATGATATAAATGGAAGCTACAGCACCAAAACGACTAATGGTGTATATACAGATAAAGACCTTCAGTATCTTATAAAGGTTATTTCTCCTCAGGATAAGTCCCGCATTATTTCCATACTCCAAAGCTGTGTTGCTGCAGCTGATTATCCCGATATGGCTCGCAGAGCGAGCGACGGACTTGACAGCGCTGATATGGCTTATATCGAAAGCTATTTAAGAGCAAGAATGACTATTCCGCAAAAACAGGCAATTCTTGATATCGTTGCGAAATATATTTAGCTATCGGTGCGGAGCTTATAAAAATGCTTTGTAAGCATACTCCTGAAACCATTATTGAAGTTCTTGCGTTTCCACTTGACCGTCAGCTTATTATGTGCGGAATAGAAAAAATCCGCCATATCAGCGGATTTTTTCATATTGTACGGTAACAACCAAGACAGAGAATGCAAATTAAAAAAGTGCACCAACAAAAGCTGATGCACGAAAAATGCACAACTCCGTTTGTTACCACACAAATTTTCCTAATACAAACCAGGTATGAGAAAATAGAGTATGCATTTTTACCAAAATAAAAATACAAACCTAATTTGTATTACAATATTGAAAATTTATGTGGTGAGTGCATTATAGCATATATTTTCAAAATTGTCAATAATTTTCCAATTAATTTGAAGAACTTTGAATAGCTTGGATAGAGCTGAACTTAATAATTCAGCGGTTTATAACTAAAAAAAGAGAGGGGCTGATAATGTGGCTTTTAAGCTTCATATCGGTATGCGAAAAATTAAAAGTTTGCTGGCAGTGGCGTTTTCGTTTTTTATCTGGCAGCTA
>CAZZPN010000095.1:0-5279 GCA_964655495.1 uncultured Oscillospiraceae bacterium | reverse complement strand
AATGTGCAATCCAGAAAATATCTGCCGAAAGCTTACATAAAATTATATTTTTTCTTTCTTTTTGCTGATAAATAAGAAATAACGATACCATCGCTCCAAGACCAAAGAAATGCACAATAATATTCAAAAAACTTCACCTCTTGACAAATTTTATCTCGCGTGATATTATATTTGTATTATATTGGCATATATTTATAATTTCAATATGGTATATTGGCTAAAATTAACACTATATTGGTTTTTGGAGTGTGGTAGAATGATTGGAGTAAGACACGAAAAGTATTCGGGAAATGTAGAAAAGCTACCGTTTTTTCTTGGTAAGGATATAAAACGAACTCCTTATAATTGCAGTAAAGAACAGAACTGGCATGAAAATATTGAAATTCAGCTTTGCACAGAGGGTGAGGGAACAGTTCTTCTTGACGGTGAAAAATACACTGTTAATAAAGACGATATAATTGTTGTTAATTCAGATGTTGTACATTATACTTTTACACAGAGGTATCTTCAGTACACTTGTATTATAATAAGTACAGAGTGGTGTAGACAAATTGATATTAATTATGATGAACTTCTTTTTTCTCCTTTTGTGAAAAATCCGCTGCTTGTTGATTTAATAAATAATCTTGCAGATGTACACTCGGATTATGATGACACTTTAAGAATTGCAAAATTGAATGTACTTTTATTGCGCATACTTATAGCACTTGCAGAAAACTATTCAAGTCCAAGATTTATTCAGCTGCCAAAGAATAAAAAATTTGATGTAATAAAACAAGCTGTTACATTTATTCATAAGAATTTTAATAAAAAAATTACTTTATCACAAATTTCAAAGGAAGTGTTTTTAGATAAATATGCACTTTGCAAAGAATTTAAAAAATATACAGGGCAGACCGTTATTGAATATCTGCATCAATACAGAGTGATAAAAGCTATTGATTATCTGTCCGAGGGGCATACCGTCAGTGAAACTGCTTTCTTGTGCGGCTTTGAAAATCTTTCTTTTTTTACTAAAATATTTAAGCGCCATACAGGGAAAAAACCGTCATTTTATAAGAAGTGAGATTGAAAACTTAAAAAATGCTCGCCTATAATGTGATAGACGAGCATTATATTTTTAAATTATTTTGGTGTATTTCTTCGAGCCTTATATATTCCGCAGATTTCCATTTTCCTGTAACAAAAATAAATGTTGCAAATATCACTTCTGTAATATATGCTCCGCTAAGTGCTAAATGTACACCGTAGATTCGTATTTCGTAAGGTAATACGGCAAATAAAATATAAGCATATATCACATATGAAATTGCGTAAATTAATGTTGAAACAAACATAAGCTTTCCTGAGCCAACCGCCCTGAAAATGCCGTGAAAAAGATTGTTGAAAACATTAAAAAGTATAAACGGAAACAAAAATCGTATTGTATTGACACTTACCGTAAAGCTTCGAGCATCTTCTATCGGGTCTAAAAATAAAGCGGTAAATTCATTGGCAAAAACCATAAAAAGTGTTATACTTACGCCAAAAAATAATAATCCCTGAGTTGTACCGATTTTTATTCCTTTTTTTATTTTATCAATCTTTCCTGCCCCCATAGCCTGAGCGACAAAATTGGTGTTAGCTTTACTTGAATTCTGATAAATTGCTAAGATTAAGCTTCTTGCTTTGTTCGCTATCGCATATCCTGAGAGAGCAGCTGTTGCACAAGTGTTTGTAAGCGGTGCAACCAATACTGTACAAGCATACATCGTCATCTGCTGAAACATTGAAGGCGCTCCGTAGTTTACAGAAGCTTTAAAAACTTCTTTGGTTATTTTTATTTTGCCTGATTTTATTCCCATACTTTTAAAAAGTCTGATAAAAATACAGATATAAAAAGATGTGGTAATAGTTGCTGAAATTACGGTTGCCAAAGCACTGTAGCCGATTCCTTTATTAAAGACCGATAAAAACAGGTAGTTTAAAAAAACATTGATAACCCCTGTTACAACAGAAGAGGTGAGAGGGATTTTTGTAAGTCCCATACCGTTTGAAATATATGTAAATCCCCAATTAAATTGAAAAACCAGATATCCTAAAGCATATATTCTGAAATATATTTCTGCGTTTTTATAAACCTCATCATTTACATTTAATATATCAAAAATCTGTTTGCAAAAAAGATTGCATACAAGCGCTATTATGATTGCAAAGGTAGCCGAAAACAAAAAATTCACTTTAATAACATTTAACATTTTTTCATATTCACTTTTGCCGAAAAGTATAGAAACATATATTCCTATACCCGTAAGATAGCCAAAGAAAATTGAATTCAGAAGTTCAATCAACTCGCTGGTAACCGCTGTTGCCGCAAAAGCTTCACTGCCTATAAATTTTCCAATCATCATTGAATTAACAAAGCTGTATGACTGCGAAAGAAGTGCTGATAAAATAAGCGGAATAGCGAATAACAGATATTTTTTACGCATATTTCCCTCATACAGCTTTTCCGGCTTTTTCATAATTGTTACCCCCTTGACTTTTATTATCAAATCAAGTATAATCTAATAAATAGAAAAAATCAATATTGTCGAAAAGTTTTCAAAATAATCAACAATAATCATTTTTGTGGGGTGATGTTATGTATCAGCAGGAGCGAATGGACGAAATAATGAAAATACTCAAAAAAAATCATTATGTAACGGTTGATTATCTCGTAAAAGAGATAAGATACAGTCCCGCAAGTATAAGAAGAGATTTAAGCTTACTTCAAAAGCAGGGACTTATTACAAGGAGTTACGGCGGTGTTACATATAAAGATGCCAACATTTCTCCATTCAGATTTCGTCAGCACAGTATGAAATCAGCAAAAAACGCTATTGCCAAAAAGGCTGTAGCTTTAGTTAAAAACGGAGATGTCGTTTTTCTTGACGGTTCATCGACCACTCAGTATATGGGGCATTTTCTTACTGACAAAAAAGGCATAACAGTAGTTACCTGTAATATGCTTCTTGCCGATTTTTTAAGTGAGCATGGTATAAATACTTATTGTACGGGCGGAAAGGTTGTGGAATACCCCGGCATTTTAGGCGGAGATTTTATGCTGGAATCATTGACAAAATTTAATATTGATATTGCTTTCTTTTCCTCAACTGCCTTTGACCTTAAAGGACAAGTTCTTACCCTCAGCGAATCTGCTGTACGAAATCACCTGACTTTCAGAAAGTATTCAAAAAAACTCGTATATCTTTGCGGTAGTGATAAGTTTGATACGGGAGGAAAATTTGTAAGCTTTACTTTAGATGATATTGATTATTTTATCAGCGACGAAAATCTTCCCAAAAACCTAGAACAAAATTTTAAAAGAACGACATTCATATGCACAAAATAAATATTATGAAAATGCTCGCCTATTATTTAAAAGACGAGCATTAAATTTATTTAGTTTTTTCTGCCTCAGATAGCATATTCTCTATAAATATCCCATAACCCCTCGTTGGGTCATTGACAAAAACATGGGTAACAGCCCCGACAATTTTATCATTTTGGATTATTGGGGAGCCTGACATCCCTTGAACAATTCCGCCTGTTTTTTCTATAAGCTTTTTATCGGTTATTTTTATAATAAAGTCTTTATTTTTGTTGTTATCGAGAATTTTTAAAATCGAGATTTCAAATTTTTCCACTCCGCAGTCACTAACAGTAGTGAGAATGTGAGCTTTTCCGGTGCAGACCTTTTCTTTTGGAAGTATTTCCATCGCTTCTTCAAGTATCAGACCTTTATCCTTTATTTCACCCGAAATGCCGCAGTCGTTGTTAGTCAGAATAGTGCCTATTTCGTAGTCGGACATAGTTCCTATAAGCTCGCCGGGACTATTTTTCTTTCCTTTTTTTGCACCGTGAATATCGACAAGCTCAAGCTTTCCTTCTCTTACCGGGAAATTTTTCTGGGTATCGCTGTCTGCGATAGGGTGTCCAAGTGCAAAAAAATGTTTTTTATCGCCGCTGTAAAAAGAAACTGTTCCTATTCCGGCTGCACTGTCCCGAAGCCACAGTCCGATTTCAAAGGCTTCTCCGATTTTTTGGGGAGTAATATTTGTTTTGTAAAGTTTGTTATCTCTTTTCAGGTGAAGTGTGATTTCGTTATTTCCTGCTGCTTTTATTATCTCTTCAAAATGGGCGCTATTTAAAACTTTTGTATCATTGACCATCGTTATGATATCACCGTTTTTTATACCTGCTTTTTTTGCCGGCAATTCGTCATCATTTTTTACCCCTACAACTAAAACTCCGCTTGTTTTTAATTTCATGGCAACAGCTTGTCCTGACGGAATGAATTTTTTTGATTTCAAATCGGTATAAACACATACTTCGTTTTCAGCTACCGAATTTGCATATCCTACAAAGATAATGTAAATACTGAAAACGAGTGCATAGAATCTGAATTTGAAAATTTTATTTTTTTGAATTTTTTTGATTTTTTGATTCTTTTGATTTTCCAAGGCTTTTTTAAAATCAAACTTTTTTTCTTTTATTTTTCTCACCACCTTTTCGTTTATTATTTTGGCAAGAGGAGAGAAAAATAAAAGTGAAAAAAAGAGGCAATGAAAAAAATTTTTTCTTTGCCTCTCAATTTTTTAAAATTATAAATTAAAGATTGAAATATTTGTCAAATTCTGCAGGATGCGGAATAGTTGATAACTGTCTTACTTCTTCACGCTTTGTCTTAATGAAGTTAGTTATTAATTCTTCCGGGAATACTCCGCCCTCTGTTAAGTATTCGTGGTCTTCTTCAAGAGCGTTGAGTGCTTCGTCCAAAGATGTAGGGAGCTGTTTTAATTTTGCTTTTTCCTCATCGCTTAAATGGAACAAGTTAAAGTCATATGGTCCCCAGCCGTTTTCGTGCGGATCAATCTGATTTTTGATACCGTCAATACCTGCCATTAAGATAGCAGCATAGCAGAAGTACGGATTACATGTAGCATCAGGGTTTCTGAGCTCAAATCTTCTTAATTCAGGTGCTTTTGCATAAGCAGGGATACGGATAACAGCGCTTCTGTTTGAAGTTGCATACCCAACCGTAACAGGTGCTTCAAAGCCCGGAACAAGTCGTTTAAATGAGTTTGTGCTTGGGTTTGTGATTGCACAAAGTGATGCAATATGCTTAAGAAGTCCGCCCATAAACCAATGCGCTTCTTTGCTTAAGTTTGAATATCCGTTGTCATCTGAGAATACAGGCTGACCGTCTTTTAAAAGAAGCATATGAACATGCATACCGTTTCCTGCTTCACCCATTA
>CAZZPN010000094.1:0-5431 GCA_964655495.1 uncultured Oscillospiraceae bacterium | reverse complement strand
ACCTCTTTGATTATATTAAAAATGCTGCATCTGTTTTGATAAATTATAAATCAATAACCAAAAAAATCTAGAAAATTTTAAATTATTTAGAAATAAAAATAACATAGCTTTAAATAATACATGGGCCAAAGAAGAAATCACAATTTAAATAAGAAAATATTTTTAACTGAAGGAAATAAAAATATATAGAATTTTGGGAATGCAAGATAGCAAAATAAACCCCTCAACCAAAATAATAATAAGAGCAAAGACTGAAATCGAGGAGCATAGAGACGGCACATCTTCAATTATCGTAACGGAGCTTCCATATCAGGTTAATAAAAAGCTTCTTGTTGAGTCTATTGCGGATATGGTTAAGGAAAAGAGAATTGAAGGCTTGTCGGATATTGATGACCATTCGTCCGACCGTGTAGGCATAAGACTTGAAATTATGCTTAAAAGAGATGCAAATCCGCAGGTAGTTCTTAATCAGCTTTTTAAATTCACAAGACTTCAGGACAGCTTTTCTATCAATATGCTCGCAATAAGAGACGGTAAACCTGAAACAATGGGACTTAAAGCCATTTTGAGCGAGTTCATTAAGTTCCAGGAAGAAATCGTTACAAGAAGAACTAAATTCGACCTGGAAAAAGCAGAAGCAAGAATGCACATTTTGGAGGGACTCCGAATTGCGCTTGACAATATTGACGAAATTATCAATATTATCAGAAATTCATACGACGATGCAAAGGAAAGACTTATGGAAAGATTTGCAATGTCGGAAATTCAGGCGCAGAGCGTACTTGATATGAGACTCGGACAACTCCAGAAATTAAACGGAGAAAAAATTGAGGCTGAATATCAGGAGCTTACAGAAAGATGCAACGAATACAGACTTCTTCTTACAGACCACAGTAAGCTTATGGAAACAATCAAGGACGAGCTTCGTGAAATCCGTGATAAATATGGCGATGAAAGACTCACAAGACTTGAGGCTTCTGTTGACCTTATTGATGATGAAGACCTTATTGAAGAAGAACAGAGTGTAATAACAATGACTCACTTCGGCTATGCTAAAAGACAGCCGGCAGATACTTTCAGAAGCCAGAAAAGAGGCGGAAGAGGTATATCCGGTCTTGCTACAAGAGAAGAAGACTTTGTTGAAGAACTTTTTGTTACATCAACACACGATTATATTATGTTCTTTACAAATAAAGGAAGAGTGTTTAAATTAAAAGGCTATCAGATTCCTGAATCGGGAAGAACTGCCAAGGGAACTGCGATAGTAAACCTCTTGAATTTAGAAAAAGAAGAACATGTATCCGCAACAATAACATTGCGTAATTTTGAAGAGAATAAGTATCTTCTTATGGCAACAAGAAACGGTGTTATCAAGAAAACTGCTTTAACAGAGTATGATACAAACCGTACCGGTGGTTTAAGAGCCATTGAGCTTGACGAAGACGATATGCTCATAAAGGTTGAAATTGTTGAAGATAATGATGAAGCTGTGATTACAACATATAACGGTATGTCAATCCGCTTTAAGTGCAGCGATGCCCGTTCACAAGGCCGTGTAACAAGAGGTTGCAGAGGTATCCGCCTTAAAGATGGCGATTATGTTATCGGTATGAGTACAGTTAAAGAAAATACAGACCTTCTCATTGTTTCCGAAAACGGTCTTGGAAAGCGTACCTCTTATGATGAATACCATGTTCAAAAAAGAGGCGGTATGGGTGTTAAAACCTATAAAATTACAGAAAAAACAGGTAAAATTGCCGGTGCCCGTTCAATTACTGACGGTGAAGATGTTATGATTATAACTTCTGCCGGTGTTGTTATAAGAATGAAATCAGAGGATATAAAAACTGCCGGAAGAGCTACTCAGGGGGTAATTCTTATGCGTCCTGACGGGGATGTTAAGGTTGTTTCTGTTGCAAATGCACCGAGAGAAGAAGAGGAAGAACTTGACGAGACAGCTATAAACGAGAATGAAGCTGCAGAAAACAGCGAAAATCTACCGGAATAATTATTTAATACAGGAGAAAAGATGTATAAATTAATAAAACAGGAAAAAAATGCACGCCGTGGAGAGTTTAAAACTGTCCACGGTACTATCCAGACACCTGTGTTTATGAATGTGGGAACGGCTGCCGCTATAAAGGGAGCTGTTTCCTCTTTCGATTTAAAGGACATCGGGTGTCAGGTTGAGCTTTCTAACACTTATCATCTTCATTTAAGACCTGGTGATAAGGTAGTTAAAGAAATGGGCGGATTGCATAGGTTTATGAACTGGGACCGTCCTATTCTTACTGACAGCGGTGGCTTTCAGGTTTTTTCACTTGCAAATATCAGAAAAATAGATGAAGACGGTGTTACATTTTCATCTCATATTGATGGACGCAAGATTTTTATGGGGCCTGAAGAAAGTATGCAGATACAGTCTAATCTTGCATCTACAATCGCAATGGCTTTCGATGAGTGTGTAGAAAATCCTGCAACCTATGAATATACAAAAGCTTCAACCGAAAGAACTTACAGATGGTTAAAAAGATGCAAAGCTGAAATGGACAGACTTAATTCCCTTGATACTACTATTAATAAGGAGCAGATGCTTTGGGGAATAAATCAGGGAAGCACTTTTGAAGATTTAAGAATTGAGCATATGAAAAAAATAAGAGAGCTTGATTTACCCGGATATGCGATAGGCGGACTGGCAGTAGGTGAATCTCACGAAGATATGTATCATATAATTGAAACCGTGGAGCCTTTTATGCCTCAAGATAAGCCAAGATACCTTATGGGAGTGGGAACTCCGGGAAATATCTTAAACGGCGTTCTTCGCGGAGTTGACTTTTTTGATTGTGTTATGCCTGCAAGAAATGCCCGACACGGCTCACTTTTTACACACAGGGGAATTTTGCATATCACGAATAAAAAATATGAAACAGATGATACTCCGATTGATCCTTTGTGCGATTGTCCGACTTGTAAGCGTTTTTCCAAAGCTTATGTAAGGCATCTTTTTAAAGCGAAGGAAATGCTTGCGATGCGTCTTTGTGTAATGCACAATCTTTATTTCTACAATAAACTGATGCAGGATATAAGAGATCATCTTGATAATGGCGATTTCGAGGCTTTCGCAAGAAGAAACGCACCGATATATGACGGAAAGTGCGAATAAAAGAAAGGATGAAGAAGATGTTTAAAGCAGGCTTAGTGTTAGAGGGCGGCGGATTAAGAGGAGTCTTTACTGCCGGCGTTCTTGACTGTTTTATGGAAAATAATATAAAATTTGAAAATATTATCGGTGTTTCTGCCGGAGCAATTCATGCAACAAGTTATCTTTCAAACCAGATAGGCAGGGCGAAGAAGGCAACTCTTGACCATGTTGGGAAAAAAGAGTATTGTTCTTTTTCAAATCTTATAAAAACAGGAAATCTTTTTGAAACTAACTATGCTTATACGCTTATTCCGAAAAAATTCAATCCGTTTGACTACGAAGCATATAAATCGAGTGAGATGAGGCTTTATGCAACTGTTACCGATGTTATGAGTGGGGAAGCGGACTATATAGAGCTTTCGGATTTAGATAAGCAGATGGATGCTTTAAGGGCATCTGCATCGCTTCCGTTGGTGTCTGAAATTGTTGAATATAACAAAAAGAAGTATTTGGACGGCGGAATGTCTGACTCTATACCCATAAAAAAATCTATATCTATGGGATATGAAAAAAATGTTGTCGTGCTTACACAGCCTGACGGATATACAAAAAGTGCCGACAAAAACGGACTTATTATGAAAATTTTATACAAAAAATATCCGGGAATTGTTAAAGCTATGAAAAATCGTCATATAATGTATAATGAAACACTTTCATATATAAAAGCACTTGAAAAAGAAGGTGAAGTTTTCGTTATAAGACCTGACGAAAAGCTTAATGCAGGCAGAATTGAAAAAGATGCAGCTAAGCTTGAGGTTGTTTATGATATCGGTTATAAGACTGCAAAAAGAAATTTGAGTGCAATGATTAAATATCTTGAAAATGTATAAAAATACAAAAACATTAAAAAAAATTCAAAAAAGTATTGACAAATAAAAAAAATGGTGCTAAAATGTTTACAACCAAATAACAAAAGCTATGATGGGAAATAAGTAGGGATACTTTTCTGACCTTAAGAGAGCTGTCGGATGGTGCAAGACAGTGGCAGGGGTATTTTTTCGAAATACATTCCCGGAGCTCCGTACTGAAGGATTTTTTGTTTTAGAAAATCCGTGTAGGCTACGGCGGGGGTTGCCCGTTACAGCGACAGGGTATAACCGTATTTTTATGCGTGAGTACCTGCTGAGGCTGTCCGTTGTGAAGCGGCAGTAAATTGAGGTGGTAACACGGGAGATATAACTCGTCCTCATGTTTTTGATTTTTCTTAGTACGGAAAATCAAATTCGGAAGGACGGGATTTTTTTTATTCCGGGGCTTCCGAAAAAAATTACTATTATTTTTTAAGGAGGTTTTCGGTTATGATACTGAAAATTAGTATGTTGGTTATTTTCTTTGGTATAATGGTTGCGGTTGGCTTGTATTGCCGCAAAAATTCTACCGATGTAAGCGGATTTGTATTGGGTGGCCGTTCAGTAGGTCCCTGGCTCACAGCTTTCGCTTATGGTACATCTTATTTTTCTGCTGTTATTTTTGTAGGTTATGCAGGACAGTTTGGTTGGAAGTTCGGTGTTGCTTCAACATGGATTGGTATTGGAAATGCAGTTATAGGCTCACTTATGGCATGGGTTATCTTAGGCAGACGCACACGCCTTATGTCTCAGCACCTTCAGAGTGCAACAATGCCTGAATTTTTTGGAAAAAGATATGACAGCACAGCACTTAAAATTGCCGCTTCAATCATCGTATTTATTTTCTTAATTCCTTACACAGCTTCTCTTTATAACGGCCTTTCAAGACTTTTCTCAATGGCGTTTCCGGGAATTGACTATTCAGTATGCGTAATACTCATGGCAGTTCTTACCGGTATTTATGTTATAGCCGGCGGATATATGGCAACAGCTATAAACGATTTTATTCAGGGAATAATTATGCTTATCGGAATTGTTGCCGTAATTGCGGCAGTGCTTTCTTTAAACGGAGGCTTTATCAGCTCAATAAACGGTCTTGCAGAGGTTGAAGGGATTGTGCCGGGTGCGTATAATTCATTCTTCGGACCTGACCCGCTTAATCTTATGTTCGTTGTAATTCTTACATCTTTAGGTACATGGGGACTTCCGCAGATGGTACAGAAGTTCTACGCTATAAAGAGTGAAAAAGATATAAATAAAGGAACAATAATTTCAACTCTTTTTGCACTTATCGTTGCAGGTGGCTGCTATTTCTTAGGCGGTTTCGGAAGACTTTTTACAGACAAACTCAATGTTGTTGGTGATATGCCGACAGGCGGAT
>CAZZPN010000093.1:0-5436 GCA_964655495.1 uncultured Oscillospiraceae bacterium | reverse complement strand
AGGGTATCGAAGATTTCTTCGGCGATATGGACTTTAAGGTAGGCGGTACTGAAAATGGTATCACAGCTATCCAGGTTGATATCAAAATCGATGGTCTTACCTATGAAATCATTGAAGAAGCGTTTGAAATTACAAGACGCGGAAGACTTAAAATATTAAACGAAGTTATGCTTCCTTGTATTTCTGCACCAAGAGAAAATGTTTCAAAATATGCTCCGAAGATGCTTACTCTTAAGATTGATGTTGATAAGATAAGAGATGTTATCGGACCGGGCGGAAAAGTAATTCAGAAAATCGTTGCTGAAACAGGTGCTAAGATTGATATCGAAGATGATGGAAGCGTATTTATAAGCGCTGTTGACAGCGAAAAAGCAGATATGGCTTTAGCTCAGATTAATGCAATTGTAAAGGATCCCGAAGTGGGCGAAATTTACAGAGGTAAAGTTACAAGAATAATGCAGTTCGGTGCATTTGTTGAACTCCTTCCGGGCAAAGAAGGTATGTGCCATATTTCACAGCTTGACTTAAAACGAGTTGAAAAGGTTGAAGATATCGTTTCAATCGGTGATGAAATAATGGTTAAGGTTGTTGAAATAGACGAAAAGGGCAGAGTAAACCTTTCAAGAAAAGCTGCACTTTTAGGTGAATAATTTTAAAAATATTTAGAATGGATGTGTTTTTAAAAAACACATCCATTTTTAGTGTATTTTTGAAATTTTTTTGAATGAAAATTTCAAAAAAATTTTCAAAAAAGGAATATTTGTTGAAAAAATATCAATATACGCATGTTTTTTAAAACTTACCTGCGATATTGATGCAAAAATTGACAATATTTTAACAAAGTCCCCTAAAATTCAAAAATAACTTTACTTTTGAGGAAAAATGTGCTAAAATACTTAATGTTCTCTGATAAACTACAATTTATTTCAGAGAAGCAGAAAGAGAGGATAAAATATGAACACATTTTTAAACGCAGCTCCGTTTATTGTGCTTTTGTGTGCAATTTTGGCGCTTGTATATTCATGCGTACAATTTTACATTGTAAAATCAAAGCCTGAAGGTACGGAGACAATGGCAAGCATTGCCCTTAAGATAAGAAAAGGAGCAATGGCATATCTTAAAAGACAGTATAAAACAGTAGGGATATTTTTTGCAATAATGTTCGTTTTGTTGCTTATACTTGCACTTAACGGCTTTTTGACAATATATGTTCCGTTTGCTTTCGTAACAGGCGGACTGTTTTCAGCGCTTTCGGGATTTATCGGAATGAAGATTGCAACTTATGCAAACTCAAGAACGGCTAACGGAGCAAGAGAGGGACTTAACAAAGGTCTTAAGATTGCTTTTGCATCAGGCTCTGTTATGGGACTTACGGTGGTAGGACTCGGACTTTTGGATATAAGTATCTGGTTTATTTTATTGCATTATGTATTTAAGCTTGACACAAGTGCTACAATGGCGGCTATGCTTACATTTGGTATGGGTGCAAGCTCAATGGCACTTTTTGCCCGTGTTGGCGGCGGAATATTTACAAAGGCTGCCGATGTAGGTGCTGACTTGGTTGGTAAAGTAGAAGCAGGAATTCCTGAGGATGACCCGAGAAACCCTGCTTGTATCGCTGATAATGTTGGCGATAATGTTGGTGATGTTGCAGGTATGGGTGCTGACCTTTATGAATCATATGTTGGCTCTGTTATTTCGTGTGGCGCTCTTGCTTCAGCAGCAGGACTTGGCTTTAACGGAATTATCATCCCGATGCTTGTTGCAGCGATTGGTATTATTGCTTCAATTATAGGTACATTCTTTGTAAACACAAAGGAAAATGCCACACAGAAAAATCTGCTCAGCTCACTCAGAAAAGGTACTTATGTTTCAAGTATCTTCTCAGCGATAGGTGCAGCGGTACTTGTTTATACTATCTTACCTGATAATACCGGAATTTTCTGGGCTGTAATTTCAGGACTTGTTGCCGGTGTTCTTATCGGATTTTTCACAGAGTATTATACATCAGATACATATAAGCCGACACAAAAACTTTCCTCATCATCACAGACCGGAAGTGCTACAATTATAATTGATGGACTTGCTCTTGGTATGCTTTCAACTGCAATTCCTGTTATAATTATAGGAATAAGCGTTCTTTTCAGCTACTATATTTCGGGCGGTGCACAAAGCTTTTCGTTAGGACTTTATGGTGTAAGTATTTCGGCTGTTGGAATGCTTTCAACACTCGGCATCACACTTGCAACAGATGCTTACGGACCGGTTGCTGATAATGCCGGTGGTATAGCAGAAATGTCAGGACTCGAAAAAGAAGTAAGAGAAAGAACAGATGCTCTCGATTCTTTGGGAAATACAACTGCCGCAACAGGAAAAGGCTTTGCTATCGGCTCAGCTGCTTTGACTGCTCTTGCGTTAATAGTTTCATATACGGATAAGGTAGAATCTATTGATGCCGGTATTTTAGACCTTACATTAACAAACCCGACAGTTCTTATAGGTCTTTTTATCGGTGCGATGCTTCCATTTTTGTTTTCAGCACTTACTATGCAGGCTGTAGGAAGAGCTGCGCAGAAAATCGTTGTTGAAGTAAGGAGACAGTTCAAAGAAATAAAAGGCTTAATGCAGGGCGAAGCAGAAGCAGATTACGAAACATGTATCGATATTTGCACAAAATCATCTTTAAAAGAAATGATTCTCCCTGCCGCACTCGGTATTGTTTCACCTATAATCGTTGGTATTGTTTTAGGTGTAAACGGTGTTGTGGGTATGCTTGCAGGCGCTTTGGTAAGTGGATTTGTTTTAGCTATTATGATGTCAAATTCAGGCGGAAGCTGGGACAATGCTAAAAAATACATTGAAGCAGGAAACTTCGGCGGAAAAGGCTCGGAAGGGCATAAAGCGGCTGTTGTTGGTGATACAGTCGGCGATCCGTTTAAAGATACAGCAGGCCCGTCAGTAAATATTCTTATTAAGTTGCTCAGTATGGTTTCAATCGTATTTGCAACGATAGTTGTAGCTTTTTCAATTCTTTAATATAGGACAATTATAAAAGAAAAAGTCATAATCCGAAATAAAAAAAGGATTATGACTTTTTTGTTTCAAATTAACTTATTTTTCTTTAGCTATAATAAAGCTTACACCATCCATAACAAGCTTATTATCCTCGCATTTTGCATTTTGAGAAAGAAGAATTTCCGATATTTCCGGTATTTCAGAAAAATCGCAAGCGTAGCTGTATTTTGAAGGATTAACTGCAATAAGGAGCTTTTCTTTTCCGTCAGTTCGTTCATATATAAACGGATAACCTGCTCTTATAACATAAAAATCAGCTTCCGCCCATAAAGAAGAATTTTCTTTATGCAAGGTTATAAGCTTCTTTGTAAATGAAAGGAGGGAGTTTTCATCTTTCTCCTGATTTTCAACTGTAGGAGCATTTTCTCTGTTATCAGTCGGAAGATAAGGTGTGTCGCTTTCGGAAAAACCGTGATTTTTTCCGCTTTTCCATTGCATTGGAGTTCTTGAGCCTGTGCGGTTATATCCGCCTTCTTTTGATTTTAAGCCTTCGATATAGTCCATTCCGATTTCATCACCGTAATAAACAAAAGGAACTCCGGGCATTGTGAATAAAAACACAAAAGCAACCTTTATTTCTCCCAAAGACCTTTTATATGCAATTCTCTGCATATCGTGGTTTCCGGTAATATGACCGATATAACCTTTGTTTTTAGTGTTTTTTAGGTCATAGATAAGTCGGTCAAGATATGTATTTATGTTTCCTTTTCCGTCTTTGCTGAAGTAGCTATGGCCAAGCCAGAATTTTGTGGTATTTCTTCCTTTTTCAGCTCTGAAAAGGGAAGTATAGGCAGGAATTTCGGAATGAAGCAGAAAATCAAGCTGGAAGCCTGAATTTATAGCCTTTGTGGGAAGTCCCCATTCGGAAATAAGAAGACAGTCTGGGTTTTTCGTGTCCATATGAGAGCGGATTTCTTTCCAGAACTCTTTCATAAAGCTTCCGTCTGTATCGCCTTTTATAAGAGAAGCAGCCATATCTACACGAAATGCATCTACGCCCATATCCATCCAGAAATAAATTATTTTTTTAAGTTCCTCTTTCGTTGCGATACAGTCAGGATGCGTTACGGGAAGCTGCCAGGGCTTTTCTTCATCGGGATGAGCATATCCGTAATTCAAGGCAGGCTGATTCCAGAAAAAGTTTGTTATATAATTTCCGTTTCTTTCGCTGTAACCCGCAATTCCCTCAGTATTATCAAAGGTATCGTCGGTCCATATATAACGGTTGGTGTATTCATTTGTTTCGTCTTTGCACGATTCCTTAAACCAGGGGTGGTCTATTGATGTATGACCTGCAACAAGGTCGAAAATAACTTTCATACCTTTTTTGTGTGCTTCATCGCACATATTTTTGAAATCTTCGTTGGTGCCGTAGCGCTCATCAACACTGTAAAAATCAGTAACATCATAGCCGGCATCCCGAAATGAGCTTTTGTTTACGGGATTAAGCCATATAGCTGTAAAACCGCAGCTTTTTATATAATCAAGCTTTTTTATTATACCTTTTAAATCTCCGATTCCGTCGTTGTTGCTGTCATAAAACGATTGGGGATATATTTCATATACCACCGCATTATTTAACCAGTTTAACATTTTTTTCTCCTTGTTACACTATATTTTAAAAAAAGCCACAATTATTAAAATTATGACTTTTTATACTATATTAATCTACGCTTTAAAATCCTGTGGTCTTTCTCCATTCTTATTGAAGTGATAAATTATAGCGTCAACACTTCTTTTGGAAGCAAGACCGTCTCCGTAAGGATTAACAGCTTTCGCCATACTGTCGTAAGCTTCTTTGTCTGTAAGTAAGGTTTTTGCCATTTCGTATATATCTTCTTCCACAACACCGGCAAGTTTTACGGTACCTGCTTTGACAGCTTCAGGTCTTTCAGTTTCGTGTCTTAACACTAAAACAGGTTTCCCGAGTGAAGGAGCTTCTTCCTGAAGTCCGCCTGAGTCTGTCATAATCATATATGCTTTATCCATAAGATTGTGAAGCTCACATACATCAACAGGCTCGATAAGGTGAACATTATCTAGATCAGCGAGTGTTGAAAAAGCAACCTCTCTTACAGCCGGATTAAGATGAACGGGATAAACGACCTCTACATCATCAAACTCGACAGCAATTCTTTTTAACGCATTGCAAATGTTCTGAAGCGGCTCTCCCAAATTTTCTCTTCTGTGTGCCGTAACAACAATAATTTTTTTGTTGTAATCAAGATTTTTAAGAACATCGTCGTTAAATACATAGTTTTCTTTAACAGTTGTTTTTAACGCATCAATAACTGTATTTCCAGTTATATAGATATTTTCTTCATTGACACCTTCATTAAGAAGATTTTTCTTATTCTGAAC
>CAZZPN010000092.1:0-5442 GCA_964655495.1 uncultured Oscillospiraceae bacterium | reverse complement strand
TTAATATATACGACACAAACCCACCTGAAAATGGTGGGTTTGTCAGTAGTCTGAACAAAAAAGAACTTCTTTTTTAGAAGTTCTTTTTTGTTGTTATATCTTGAAACTGTCTTTTAAATTTACAATAAGATTAAATCTGTTGTCCTCTTTTGAATCTTTAATGAAGTATCCGTTTCTTACAAACTGGAATCTTTCGTCAGTAGTTACATCCTTTAATGATGGCTCAACGATTGCATCTTTTACTTCGACTGATTCCTTATTAAGATAGTCATCATAGGTTTTATCCTCAGGCATATCATTCATATTTTCCATTGTGAAAAGCTTATTGAACATATATGCTTTTACAGGAATACCATATTTTGCACTTACCCAATGTATTGTGCCTTTGACTTTTCTTCCGTCAGGAGCATTACCCGAAAAAGTTTCGGGGTCATAGGTACAGCGAAGCTCCGTTACATTACCGTTTTCATCTTTTATAACTTCGTTACAGGTTATAAAATATGTTCCTGTAAGTCTTACTTCGCTTCCCGGTTTTAATCTGTGGAACTTGGAAGGTGCATCCTCCATAAAGTCTGATCTCTCAACAAAAATTTCTCTTGTAATCGGCACTTCACGGTAAGTTGTTTCTTCATTCTGCGGATAATCGGGAACTTTTACATATTCTACCTTATCTTCCGGATAGTTTGTTATTACCACTTTAAGAGGCTCTAACACTGCGAGCTTTCTCTTTGAAGATTTATTAAGCTCATCACGGATGCAGAACTCTAAAAGTCCTACATCAACAAGACTGTTTGCCTTTGCAACACCCGCTTTTTTTACAAACTCAAAAATTGATGAAGGTGTATAACCTCTTCTTCTGAGTCCGCAAAGAGTTGGCATTCTCGGATCATCCCAGCCGTCAACGATTTTTTCTTCGACAAGCTTTCTGAGGTATCTTTTTGACATAACTGTATGTGTTACATTAAGTCTTGCAAATTCTATCTGTCTTGGTTTCTTCTCAAAACCGATATTTTCTATTACCCAATCATAAAGCGGTCTGTGGTTTTCAAATTCGAGTGAACATAGAGAAAAGCTAATTCCCTCCAAAGCGTCCTGAATAGGATGTGCATAATCGTAAAGCGGATATATGCACCATTTATCGCCCTGTCTGTGATGAGAGGTGTGAACAATTCGATAAATTGCAGGGTCTCTCATATTCATATTGGGAGATGCCATATCGATTTTTGCTCTTAATGTCTTTTCCCCGTCTTTGAATTCGCCGTTTTTCATTCTTTCAAATAAATCAAGGTTTTCTTCTACACTTCTTTCACGGTAAGGTGAATTTTTTCCGGCTTCTGTAAGTGTACCTCTGTATTCACGCATTTCCTCGGAAGTAAGGTCGCAAACATAAGCTTTGCCGTCTTTTATAAGTTTGCAGGCAAATTCATAGCATTTATCAAAATAATCCGAGCCGTAAAAAATTCCGCCGTCCGGCTCAGCTCCGAGCCATTTGAGGTCTTCGTAAATTGACTGAACATATTCGTCGTCTTCCTTTGCAGGATTGGTATCATCATATCTTAAATTGAATTTACCGCCATATTTCTTTGCAGTCATATAGTTAATCCATATAGCCTTTGCAGATCCTATATGAAGATATCCGTTTGGCTCCGGCGGAAAACGGGTATGAACTTTATCTGCTTTTCCCTCTTTTAAATCTTCATCAATAAATTCATGTATAAAATTATTTTCTATTTCACAAATTTTTTCGTTTTTTTCTATATCCATTTTTCTATTCTCGCTTTCACTTTATCTTTTCCTAATACTTTAAGAACATCGTACATATCCGGTGTGTTCATTCTTCCGCATACGGCAACGCGGATAACGCTGCTTATATGAGCGATATTACCTTTGAAGTCCTGAGGATTCTTTTTATATTCCTTCATATTGGTTGTATAGCCGTATTTTTCACTTATCTGTTTTATTTTATTAAACCATTCGCCTGAATCGTCGTTCTCATCATAAGTGCTGATATAATCAGCTAAAACAGCTTTGCGGTCTTCTTCGCATACTTCCTTGGGGAAAGTATAATCAGGCTCAAAAATTTCATCAAAGAAATATGATATATAATCTTTAATCTGCGAAAGTCTTGCGATATCCTTTCTTGGTTTTGCACCGCCTCGTCCAATGTTTAAAATCGCTATTGTTTTTTCTCTATTAGCAGAAAGAAGCTTATAAAATTCTTCATCATAGTTTTTGGCATATTCCAAAACAAGTTCAAAAACTTCTTCAGCCTTCATAAGTGAAATATAGTTTTTTGAAACATCATCAAGCTTCACAAGGTCAAAAAGTGCACCCGAAACCGACATTTTTTTCGGTGAAAACGGAAAATCTTTATAAGACTTATCGGGATTTTTATCTGCCCATTCTTCAAAATTTGAATTAAGAAGCGTCATAAGATAGTTAAGCACGCAAACAGGAACATAACCTTCTTTTTTGTAGTATTCCAAAGCAAGTTCAGGGTCTTTTCTTTTTGATAATTTTCTCTTTGTTTCGCCGTCCATTTTCATAAGCGGTGAAATGTGCATATATTTTGGTGCTTTTAATTCCAATGTTCTGAAAAGCTGCAAATGAATAGGAAGTGTCGCAAGCCATTCATCACCTCTTACAACATGGGTTGTCCCCATTAAAAAGTCATCCACAACATGAGCAAAATGATATGTCGGTATTCCGTCTGATTTTAAGATAACGATATCCATATCATTTTCAGTAAGCTCTAAATCGCCTTTTACAAGGTCAGTGAATTTGAATTTATTGTTAACATTTCCCTCACTTTTAAATCTCACTACATAAGGGATGTTATTTTTTAAGTTTTCTTCAACTTCTTCTAATGTTAAATCACGGCATCTCGCCCATTTACCACGATAACCGATATTATCCTCTTTTTCTTCTTCCTGTTTCTTTCTTAAATCATTAAGGTCTTCTTCACTACAGAAGCAGGGATATGCTTTTCCTTCAAGCATGAGCTTTTTTACAAATGCTTTATAAATCTCCTCACGCTGTCGTTGCTTATATGGACCGTATATGCCATTTTCTCCGTCTATTGTAGCACCCTCGTCAAATTTGATATCAAAATCTCCTAAGGCTTTAATAATAGCTTCTACTCCACCTTCAACTTCTCTTTTCTGGTCGGTGTCTTCTATTCTTAAATAAAGAATACCGTCTCCTAAATGTGCAAGTCTTTCGTTTGTAAGTGCAGCATAAAGATTCCCCAGGTGCATAAATCCTGTGGGACTTGGAGCCATTCTTGTTACTTTGGCGCCCTCTTTCAATTCTCTTTTAGGATATTTTTTAATAATCTCTTCCAGAGACGGAAGCGGCTTTTCAAAAATAAGCTCAGTAAGTTTTTTATAATCCATAATAGCATTTCTCCTGTAAAAAATTTATAGCATATAGAAATATTATACACCGAATAACAGATTTTGTCAACAAAAAAGGGGCACATTTTTTAACAAAGTGCCTCCTTGAAAAAACAATATAAAATTATTTTGTAATAAGATGAACGGCAAAGCCTCCTATTTCATCTTTAAGATATATAAACATCAAATTGCCTTTATCATCATATCTTTTAGTTTCTTCCAAAAATTCAACACCCATTCTTTTGAGGTAAGAATATGCTCTCGGAACAGAATTTGTACTGATAGCAAGATGTCCGTTTGTGCCTGCGCCCATCTTATACATAGCTTCGATAGGTTTTCCTGCAAATGCTGAAGATTCGCCGATTTTTGTTTCAAAACCAAAAATTGAATCGAATGCTGTTGCAACTGCAATTCCGTCTTCTTTTGATTTTGTATTGATACCTACATGCTTAAGTTCAAAACCGAGCATTGTATGAACGGCTTCTTTTGTAAGCTTTGTTATCTCATCAAACTTTTTCTCACTTATAAGCTCAGCCTTAACCATCCAACTTCCGCCGCATGCCAGAATTTTGGAGAAACTAAGATATTCGTTAAGATTTTTTGCGCTTATTCCGCCTGTCGGCATGAATTTGATATTGCCGTAGGGCGCTGACATAGCCTTTATCATATTAAGACCGCCTGCCGCTTCAGCAGGAAAGAATTTTACGACCTCAAGACCGAGTTCAATAGCCTGCTCAATATCAGAAGGATTAGCACAGCCCGGTGTAACCGGTATGTTTTTGTCAACACAGTATTTCACAACTTTAGGATTAAGTCCCGGACTTACAATAAATTTTGCGCCTGCATTAACCGCTTTATCAACCTGCTCACAAGTAAGAACAGTCCCTGCACCTACAAACATTTCAGGGCAATTCTCACTAATAAGTCTGATTGCTTCTTCTGCGGCATCAGTTCTGAATGTAACCTCTGCTACCGGAAGTCCTCCGGCAATAAGCGCTTTTGCCAAAGGCACTGCATCGTTTGCATCGTCAATTTTAACAACCGGCACTATACCGTAATCACCAATTTGTTTTAAAACTTCGTTCATATATTTACACCTCTCTGTTTTTTTCGTACTTTCATTTTAACAGAAAAAACCAAAAAATTCAACTGTCAAAAAACAGATATCAATTTAAAACAGAATATCATCAAAATATGCCTGATTAATAATTACATCATATCAAAAATTGAAATCTGCGGTGAATCAGGAAGTCCGTCCAGACATCCAAGAGCAGTAAGCTGCTCGATATGTGTTTTTGAAAGCTTTGTGCGTGAAAGAAGCTCCTCTTTTGAAGAAAAAGCTCCGTTCTTTCTTGCTTCAACAATCGTATCAGCCGCCGCTGCGCCAAGACCTTTGATAGCGGTAAAAGGCAATCTTAAGCAATTTTCGTCAACGATAAATTTCTTAGAATCCGATTTATAAAGGTCAACGGGAGCAAAGGATATTCCTCTTTTCTGCATTTCATTACACATTCCAAGAAGTGTAATAACATTTTTATCCTTTTGCTTCAAATCGCTCATATTATTGTACTGATTTATATAATGTTCTACCTTTTCTCCCACCATCATATCAATATCAAAATCATCTGCTCTTATTGAAAAGTATGTTGCATAATAAGGAAGCGGATAATGCACTTTAAAATATGCTATTCTGAAAGCCATCATAACATACGCAACTGCGTGTGCTTTAGGGAACATATACTGTATTTTCTCACAGCTTCCGATATACCAGTCGGGGACATTGTTTGCCCTCATTTCCTCCTGATATTTTTCCCATTTATCTTCTTTTCCTTTTGCTACCTTTCCTTTTCGCACAGATTCCATAATTGAAAATGCGTTTTTAGGCTCAACTCCCATATGAATAAGGTAAATCATAATATCATCACGGGTACAAATTGCATCTTTAAGAGTACAGATGCCGTTTATAATAAGCTCCTGTGCGTTACCAAGCCAAACATCTGTACCATGAGAAAGTCCGGCAATGCGGACAAGCTCAGCAAAAGTTGTC
>CAZZPN010000091.1:0-5445 GCA_964655495.1 uncultured Oscillospiraceae bacterium | reverse complement strand
TTGAAGACTTGGCAGCAGAACAAAAAGCAAGAGTTACCTATGACAATATTTTAAAAATGTGTGATGATGCAGATGTAGCTAATGTCATAAAATATTTAAGAGAAAGAGAAATTGTGCATTTTCAGAGGTTCGGTGAATGTTTAAACAGAATTCAGGAAAATGTAAAATCAAGAAAAGTTAAAGGTTGCGGAATGAAAGATTGTTGATTTTTCAGCATACAAAAAATGAACAGGGCAAAATTTCAGCTCTGTTCATTTTTTATGTGAAACAAAATCCGCCGGCAGTGCCGATGGTGTTAAAAAGCTCTAGTTATCAGTAGAAAAAATAAATATACACAAAAAATCTTTTTACCGATATTTACAAAAAGATTTTCGGAGTTGTTATACTTCATATTAAAAAAGTGTTTCGGTACTTCGTAGGCGACATTTTTACCTTTGATGAAAAAAATCTGGAAAAAGTAAGTATATCCGCATATCCTAAAGAATTTGCGATATTGGTTATCGTCATATCCGTGCTTATCAGCATCTTTTTTGCAGTATCAATTCTAAGATTCGTAATATACTGTTTTGGTGACACATTTAAGTCTTTCATAAATAATTTGTATAAATACGGCTGGCTTATACCGATAAGCTGTGTTATCTCTTCCACAGTCACGGCACGGTGTATGTTGTCTTTGATGTATTTGAGTGCATATTCTAAATAAATTTCAGCCGAGCGTTTGGAAGAAGATATGTTTTTTAGCTTAAGACAGTTACAATGAATTTGCAGAAAAAGCTCAAGAAGCTCTAAAGAATCAAGACTTATCTCTTTGCAGTTTTTAATTTTATTTGCTATCTCACGCAAAAGCATAGGAGAATGATAATCAAAAATATGTGTATCAGGATCAGCGTTATATTGCCGGAAAATTTCAATTGCAGAAGAATCAGACAAGGTAATCCAAAAAAGCTCCCACGGATTGTTTAGATCAGCATAATGATGAGCATACATTCCGTCATATATCAAAAAGCCCTGCCCTTCTTTCACCATATTCCCGTTTAAATATCCGATACCTTTTATATTAAAATGTATAGTGTAACCTTTTCTTTGTCCGGGACCAAAACTTGATTTATTTTTATCTTTTGTAATTCCCATTCCTTCTATTGACGGGGATGTTTCGATACCGTGTGGGATAACAAAAGTAAATGACATTACTCCCACCTCCTTGTTATGATTATACCATATAGTGTAATGTTTTGTCAATGGAAAAATCGGCTGCTATGTGTTAGAATTATTAATATAGAAAAAATTTTCAATAAATAATAGCTCTGTCCGAAAAATGAGCAATTTTATAAAATATTAAAAAGGAGAGTGTTTTCATGTCAAAAAAATATTCAGTTTTTATTTCCAATGTAGCATCCTGTAACGACAGATATTGTGCTGCATATGGAAAAAAGTATTCCATTGAAGAAATGTTTGAAAGGGTAAAGAGTATCCCGTTATTATCTGCAGTAGATATAGTTTTAACACAGGAGTTCAAAGAAAATATATCTATTGTTAGAGAATGTATTGAAAAAACCGGTTTGAAAGTGGCATCTGTGGCTGTTGATACTTTTGCAAATCCTATTTATCAAAAGGGAAGCTTATCATCGACAAATGAAAAAATACGCCGGATGGCAATAAATGATACTAAATATGCAATTGATTTTGCTTCAGCAGTTGGTTGTGATATTGTTACTTTATGGCCGGGACAGGATGGTTATGACTATATGTTTCAGGCAGACTATATTAAGGAACGCACATTGTTTTCAGATGCGCTTAAAGAAATCTGCAACTACAACAAGAAAATAACTATCACTCTTGAATATAAACTCAAGGAACCAAGGACACACTCGTATATAAGTACAGTAGGTGCAACATTGCTTATGTTAAAAGATATTGACTGTGATAATGCAGGTATTGCGTTGGATTACGGTCATGCGGCGTTGGGGTATGAAAATCCTGCAGAAGCGGTTGCTATGTGCAAGATGTATGGCGATAAATTAAAGCACATTCATATCAACGACAATTATGGTGTATGGGATGATGATATGATTGTAGGAAGTGTTAATACTGTTTCCTATCTTGAGTTTATTTATTGGCTTAGAAGAACCGGATACGATGGTTATATTACATTTGATCAGTTCCCATATAGAGAAGATGGTCGTGATGCAGTTGCGGAAAGTGCTGAATGGATGCAGTATCTTGAAGAGCTGGTAGATAAAGCAGATCATTCTGAAATCGAAAGAGTTATAAAATTGAATGATGCCAATGAAGCAAGTCAATTGATAAGAAAAATTATGAAAGGTGAATGTAAATAAGTGAATATTCGTGAAAAATATGCAAAAGAAATTGCTCAATTAACGATGGCGTGTCATAGATGCGGCGAGCTTGGATATGTTACATCATCCGGCGGAAATCTGTCTATGCGTGTGGATGATGATCTTATTTTGATTACACCCACCAAAACACCTAAAAGATTTATGTCCGAGGATGATATATGTGCAGTTAACCTTAAGGGTGAAACTGTATATGCTCCTGAAGGAAAAAAACCAACAGGAGAAACTCCATTTCATGTGAGAATAATGAACATGCGCCCGGATGTTAATGCTATTGTTCATGCGCACCCTCCGATTCTGACAGGATTTGCTATTGCCAGATCAACGATTTTGGCAAAACCGTTGTTACCTGAACCAATCATTGAAGTTGGACCTATTCTGAATGTTGCATATGCAACTCCCCTTTCGGATGAGCTATCTCATAACTTTGACAAAGTTATCAAAAAGTCTAACGGGTTTCTTATGGAGAATCATGGTGCACTAATATGCAGTTCCAATGGAATAGAAGAGGCTGTAGAGCAAATGCAGATGACAGAAGCGATGGCACAATCGGTTGTAGTTGCAAAATGCTTAGGTAATATAGATTTTATTTCCAAGGATGAGCTTGTTGACCTTGAAAATGTAATAAAAATAAGGGGGTTAAACTTACCCGGTAGTGAAACCCAAACTCTTGTGGATATATATGATTGAGGAAAAAATTATGATTTCAAAAGATTTTTACAAAGATAGACCGGCGATAAAACTCAGTGATGACAAAGCTGAAGTATTGTTCTTGCCTGAAGATGGTGCAAAACTTGTATCTTTTAAAACAAAAAAAGGAAAAGAGCTTTTTATACATACACCATCGGAAAATTATAAGAGACTTTTTTTGGATTCTGAATATATTGATTGTGAGTGCAGTGCATTTGATGATATGTTTCCTACAATAGACCCATGCTCAATAAATGGGATTGAATATCTTGATCATGGAGAAGTTTGCCGCAGAGAGCATAGCTGCGTAATAGAGGATGATAATGTTAAATTTGAATGTTACCTTCCGAAATTGAATATTACATACTTCAAAACTGCATCTATAGAGGATGGTACTTTGTGTGTAAAATACAAAATTAAGAATCACAACAATTTTGAATTTCCATATCTCTGGGCAGCACACATGATGTTTATAAGTGAAGATGGGGCCAAAGTAGAAAGCGTTTTTCAGGATACTAGTGATATAAGAGTAATG
Organism: uncultured Oscillospiraceae bacterium; assembly: GCA_964655495.1. Classification (GTDB taxonomy): domain Bacteria; phylum Bacillota; class Clostridia; order UMGS1840; family UMGS1840; genus UMGS1840. Next base: position 1,866 of record CAZZPN010000091.1, on the reverse strand, counting down.
TTTGGAAACCCACCTGCTCACGATGTAATAAATGAGTATCGGCTAGATGGTCATAAAAAAAATTACAAATACTATCATAACCAGGCAAAATCTCCGATGAAGTGTGGCATTGTATATCCTAAGAGTAATTTAAGGGTGTCTGTTGAATTTGATGGTGATATAGTGAAATATTTTGGAGTCTGGATGAACATTGGGGTACTTAATGGCTTGTATAATATCGCGTTAGAACCCTGCACAGCACCTTATGACAGTCCTGTTAATGCAAAAGCCGAAAATGCAGAATCTGTTTTAAAGGCGAACGAAACTATTGAATTTACTATGAAAATCAAATATGATGAGCTAAAATAAAGTTGAAATTTCACAGTAATATAAAAATATTATATAATTATTAATATATAAAAAATTTTTATTCTTATAAAAAAACATATAAAGGAGAAGAACAATGGCAATTAAACACACTGCAGTGAGCTATTACGGCTTAAATTATGTAGAACACGCAATGAAAGACTTTCAGGAAATAAAAGAACACGGATGCGATACCGTAATTCTGGCAATTACGGAATTTGATATGGACTTTTGGTTTCCGAATATCAACAATATCGTAAAGGCAGCTCATGAAATAGGCTTGAAGGTTTTAGCAGACCCGTGGGGAATTGGCAAATTTTTTGGTGGAGAGCAAGTAAGTCTGTTTTTACAGAACAATATCCACAACAGACAGATATCAGCTTTAACCGGAGAACCTTTAGTAGCAGCTTGCTTTAATACGCGTTCATTTCGTGAATATTTTGAAGGAATTTGCTTGAAGCTTGCAAAAGAAACAGAAGTAGATGGTTTTTTCTGGGACGAGCCGCATTATGCTAAACCTAACCATGTTGCTTCTTACACACATGGCAGCAATGAGGATTGGACATGCAGATGCCCTGTTTGTATGAAAAAATTTGAAGAAGAATATGGCTATGAAATGCCAAGACGCATTAACGATGATGTAAGACGCTTCAGAAGAAGAGAAGCACTTTTTACCTTGAGTGAGGCTTCCAGAAAGATAAAAGAAGTGAATCCAAAGCTGGAGATTACATGTTGCGTACTGGCAACACTTGATGATTATTACAATCCTGAAGACAGAGGCTATGACGATTGGGATGCAGTTTGTGCTTGCCCATATTTCGATGTTTTCTCAACTACTATCATCAATTATAATATGCCCAACAGCTTCTTTGAGGATATTACAAGAAGAACCGTTGAGGTTGCAAAAAAATACGGAAAAGAATCGGAAAGATGGATTAGCGGATATTACTCCCGCCCTGACGATTTTAGTCGTATTGATGAGATTATAGATATGTATGACGAGCTCGGAGTGGACAGAGTTGCTACATGGACATACAGAGGCGGATATGGAACTTCACTTGCTGCAAAGGATCCTTTAGAGCTTTGGGACAATATTGGAAGAAATTTCGCGCGTCTGCAAGAAAAAAACAAATAAAAGAAACGACTTGAAAAAAGTTGAACGGAGGATTATTATGTTTAACGATTACGGTTATTTTAATGCAATTACTGAAAATATCAAACAGGTTATGGAAACTCAAGGTGAACAGATTGAGCTTGCAGCACAGGCTATGGCAGACGCTATTGAACAGGACAAACTGATTCATGTTTACGGTGGTGGCGGTCATACTACGCTTTGCGTAGGCGAAATGTTTTTCCGTGCGGGTGGTCTGTGTAATATCAATCCCATAATGGAAACTGCTTTATCGGTTTTTAATCAGGCACTTAAATATTTGGAATTGGAGCGAACTGTAAATTTCGGAGGCTCTATTGTAAAATATTATGATTTAAAAAAAGATGACTTATTGATTATTTTCCATAATA
>CAZZPN010000090.1:0-5447 GCA_964655495.1 uncultured Oscillospiraceae bacterium | reverse complement strand
CACTGCAGATTGACCAGATGCTTGCCGAAAAATTCGGAATGGAATATACAGATAAAGACGGAAGTAAGAAAAGACCGTATATTATACACAGAACTTCAATCGGATGCTATGAAAGAACTTTGGCGCTTCTTATTGAAAAGTATGCAGGTGCATTCCCATTGTGGTTAGCACCGACACAGGTTAAAATTCTTCCTATTTCCGAAAACTATGCAGAATATGCAAAAAGTGTTGAAAGCGCTTTGAGAAAGGCAAAAATAAGAGTAGAAGTTGATAACCGTGCTGAAAAAATCGGTTACAAAATAAGAGAAGCTCAGCTCGAAAAAGTTCCTTATATGATTATTGTGGGCGAAAAAGAAGAAAATGAAAAGCTTGTATCTGTGCGTTCGAGAAAAGAAGGAGACAAAGGCGCTATGGATATCGAAACTCTTATTGGCTTACTCAACGAGGAAATTGATAATAAAGTAATCTAATTAAAAGGATGTCATAATGAGTATTAAAAAGTTAATGGCTTTGATTTTAATATTTATATTTGTGGGTACATTTCCTGTTTTGGCAGGAAGTGTATCCACTTATGACATTTTGAAGGAAGAAAATGATCCCTTTGTGGTGAGATTGGCAGAAACAGGACTACCATATGTAAAAATAAATGAATTTTTAACCGATCTTGATACTCAGATTGAAACACTTAAAGTTCCGGAAAAAAGAGAAGATATGGAAAAGTATTTTTTGAGTTTCCTTTTTAATCTTCTTTTTGAAAAGGAAGAACATTCAAGCTTTTGTGTGGCGTTTGACGCTGTGTTTCAGGAAGAATTCGAATATATGCTGAATAATGATATGGCAATTCCCGAAACATTCGAAAGATTGTTTACGGTAGCGATGGGGACACTCATAAAAGAGGATGAGCCGGTATATGATTATCCCGTTTTTGATTACGAAGAAGAAGTTAACTACGAGGATTGGGAAGAAAACGAAGAAACAACAGAAAATGAGCCGGAAGATACCGAACCGGAAAAGACAGGGTATTTCTTAGATTTGGAAGAATACTCCTGGGCTGAGGAAAGCATCAACTATCTCTATGAAAATAAGATAATGGAAGGATATGAAGATAAAACCTTCAGACCGGGAGGTTATTTGACGAGAGCCGAAGGTACAAAAATAGTATGCAAAGCCTTTTTGAAATCGGGATATGTAGTTTTGGAAAGTGAATTCGCAGATGTAAAAAAAGAAGACTGGTATTATAAAAATGTTGTGAATGCAGAATATTTCTCTTTGTTTTCAAAAATGTACAAAAATAATTTCTGCGGCAACGAAAATGTGACAAGGCAGGAATTTTGTACTATTGCTTACAGAGCTTATCTTATAAAAAATGGTTTTCTGGAAGCGAAAAATCCGGGGATAGACTTTTTTGACAGCCCGGAAATTTCAAGTTATGCTTATGAAGCGGTTACAAAAATGCAAAAAGCCGGAATTATAGACGGTGACGGCAAAGGATATTTTAACCCTAAGGCTAATATAACAAGAGCAGAGGCATCTAAGGTAATGAAAATGTTGCTCACATATAATTAAGATTTTTATGTAAGAGGAGAAGGATGATGATAAGAATAGAAAAAATCAAAAGAATATTTTCAGTTCTGATGCTTTTTATAATGTTTGCGGCATTTGTTACCCCTGCCGTTGCAGCAGAAAAAGAGCTTTATGTTGTAAGCACTGCGGATATGCACGGGAATATTTTTAAGGATGTAGAAAAAAGAACGATAGGCTACGGAAATATTTATTCCATTAAAAACTCGGTTGACAGCAGTGTCGTTGTGGATGCCGGAGATTTTCTTGGAGATACTTTACAGAAAAAAACCACACTTAACGAAAATATAATATATGCAATGAACGAATCCGGTTATGATTATGCTATGCTTGGTGAAACTGAAGCAAAATACACCTACGAAGAGCTTAATGAAATTATGAAAAATGCAAAATTCAAGATTCTTTGTTCAAATGCTTTTTATAACGGCGAAAAAGTGTTCTACGAAGAACAAATAAAGGAAGCCAACGGTATAAAAATCGGTGTTTTTGGTGTAAGTGAAGAAATAGAAGGAAATAATTATACATATGAGGACCCTGTAAAAACGGCTAAAGACAGCGCACGGAAATTGAGAAACAGAGGCGCGAAGGTCGTTGTTGCGCTTGTTTATTCAAAAACAGGGGAGTTGGCTGAAAAAATAGCTCAGAATGTGAGCGACATAACGGCTCTTGTAGAAGGCGGAACGCACGAAGAAAGAAAACGAGGCGAGCTTATAAACGGCAGAACTCTTGTTACCAACACAGGAGCGAAAGGAAATTCGGTAAATGTTACAAAGCTGAAGTTTACAAATTCAATACTTTCATCTTTCGAAACAACCAACTATAATCTTAACAATATAGAAGAAATATATCCGGAAATGAACGAGCTGGAAGAAAAAATGAAAGTAGCGCAGGATGACATAACAGCTTTTACCCAGAATATAATCGGAAAGCTTGAAAAAGAACTTGTTTTAGGACCTGATATTTTTTACACAACCACTCCTTTGGGGAATTTCTTGTGCGATGTTATAAAAGAAAAAACACAGGCGGATGTTGTTATATTGAACAGTAAAAATATAACGGGCGGACTTTCCAAAGAGGTTACTCAGGCACAGATAAATAATCTTTTTGAAAAAAACAATAATGTAACATTAAGAAGAATAACAGGAAAATCGCTTTACAGAGTTGTTGAAATCGCAATAAACAAAATCGTTGCCGATGAAAGCGGAAACATTGATAAGGAAAAATCTCAAAACGACCATTTTATGCAGATTTCGGGAATGACTGTGAAATACAATCCTGCAAATGAGGCGGGAAAAAGAATAGTAAAGCTTTATGTCGGTGATAAGGAAATAAGCTGGTTTAACGAAAATGATGAGTATATGCTTGCTTCAACGCAGGATGTTTTTGAAGAAACAAATGAATATCTGGCAGCACTTGATATCGAAAAAAATTATGGAGATGTTTCGGATATTATTTCCGAGTATATGCAAGAAAATAAAGACAGTATAAAAATATCGGATGAAATAAGAGCACGGACAACCGATGCTCAGAGAAGCTACCTTTGGGTTATAGCTTTGATTGGGTTTGGATTTATCGCTGTTCTTGCTGTAATATTTGTTGTTGCCAAAACAATGCTTTATTTTGCGAGGTAGAAAAATGAAAGAAATTTACATCGGAACAGATAAGAATAAAATAAAGGTTGCTGCAGCTATGAGCGGAGGGGTTGATTCCTCTGTTTGTGCGTACCTTTTAAAAAAAGCAGGCTATGATGTTTTCGGTGTTACACTTATGCTTTTTGATGTGGATAAGTGCGGAAAAAAATGCGGTACTAAAAAGGAAATCGCTGATGCTGCAGCAGTTTGCGAAAAGCTTGGGATAGAACATAAGGTGTATGATTATAAAGAAGATTTCAAAAATGAAGTTATCGAAAAATTTGTTTGCGATTACGAAGAGGGGAGAACTCCTAATCCTTGCGTGAACTGCAACAGAGATGTGAAATTTAAAAATGTGCTTGAAAGAGCCTTGGAAAAAAACTCACATTATATTGCAACCGGACACTACGCAAATATTGAATATAATGAAGCAACCGGACGATACAATCTGAAAAAAGCTGCAAACGAGAAAAAAGACCAGACTTATTTTTTGTATAAGCTTACTCAAAAGGAACTATCCCATACTCTTTTTCCGTTGGGGACTTTTGAAAGCAAAGATGAAATAAGAGCAACAGCAAAGGAGATAGGATTAGATGTGTCCGATAAAGCGGACAGCCAAGATGTATGCTTTATTGCTGAAAAAAGCTATGTTGAATTTATTGAAAAATACAGAAACAAAAAATATAAAAAAGGAAATTTTGTTGACAAAGAGGGGAATGTCCTAGGTCAGCATCAGGGAATAATAAATTACACAATAGGACAAAGAAAAGGTCTTGGAATTTCTTTTTCAAAGCCTATGTATGTCATTGATAAAATAAAAGAAACAAATGAAGTAGTTTTGGGAGAAGAAAAAGATTTGTATTCCGATTTTCTTGTTGTTGACAATATAAATCTTATAGCTGTCGAGAAAATAGATGAGCCTATCAGGGTAAAAGCAAAAACAAGATATAATCAAAAAGAACAGGATGCTATTATTACTCAAACAGGTGATGACAGAATAAAGGTGGAATTTTTATCGCCTTTAAAATCGGTAACAAGCGGTCAGGCGTGCGTTTTTTATGACGGCGACTATGTTATCGGTGGCGGAACTATCATATAGCAAAAAAATTATTAAATAAAATTAAAAAAGAATCAGCAAAGTAGGAAAAAATGCGTTAAGTGCCGAAGGGACGGGAAGTTGTCCTTCGGACGAAGAAAGGTTTTAAAAAACTTTCGCGGTATTTTTTCCGCATTCCGTTGTTGCATTAAGAAAATTCTTTTTGCAGCAGGCTGCAGAAAGGATTTTTTAAATGAAAAAAAGAAAAATTACAGTTAAGAAACTATGTGTTCTTTCGATGCTTACCGCGCTTACGGTAATACTTGCAATTTTTTGCACATTCAGAATAGGAAACGCAATTAAAATTCCATTCAAATTTATTACTGTCTTTATTACGGCAGCAGTGTATGGCCCGTTATGGGGAGGCGTTGTCGGAGCGTTGGGAGACTTGCTTAATTCTCTTTTAGTTCCTGTAGGAGCTCCCTTGCCGCAGATAACTGCGGTGGAATTTTTATACGGAATAATATTTGGTTTGTTCTTTTATAAAAAGCAAGGGAAAACCTATTTTATTAACACAGTTTTATGTGCTTTTGTGATGACAATAATTGATTTGACATTGGTATCTTATATACTGACATCTGTGGGGTATTTTGCTTCATTTACAGTTGCTGTATCAATCAGACTTTCGGCATCGGTTATAAAATTTTTTATGTATATACTTGTTTGTATTTTAATGAAAAAATATATTACTTCTTTTGAAAGGCTGATAAACAAATGAACGAATTTTTAAAATATGCAAACAGCTTTCAGGCAAAAGTAAACCTTGGCCTCGAAAGAATAAAATTACTGCTTGAATTTATGGGAAATCCGCAAAAGGATATGAACTATATCCATGTTGCAGGCACAAACGGGAAAGGCTCGGTGTGTTCATATATTTATTCCGCTTACCTTAATAAAAAAATTCCTGTAGGGAAATATATTTCGCCCAATCTTGTTAAAGTAAACGAAAGGGTAAGTGTGAACGGGGAAGATATTTCGGACTATGATCTTGAGGCGATTATAGCAGAAGTAGAAAGCCACGCCAAGAAAGTTGAAAAAGAGCTTGGCGAGAAAGTAAGTCAGTTTGAAATATGGACAGCTATGGCATTTTTGTATTTCAAAAAGAAAAAATGTGAGGTTGTAATTTTAGAAACGGGCTT
>CAZZPN010000089.1:560-5491 GCA_964655495.1 uncultured Oscillospiraceae bacterium | reverse complement strand
TTATAGGAAGCCTTGAAATCGTTGAATCTGTAAAAAGAGTTGCAGACCCTTTTAAGCAGTGCAACAGAAAATTTCATCCCGATGACAGCGTTATAGACATAAACGGTATTAAAATCGGTGGCGGAAACTTCTGTATGATAGCAGGCCCTTGCTCAGTTGAATCAAGAGAACAGATTATCGAAGTGGCAGAGTCAGTAAAAAAATCCGGTGCGACACTCCTTCGTGGCGGCGCTTTCAAACCCCGTACATCACCTTATGATTTCCAAGGGCTTAAAGCTGACGGAATAGACCTTCTTTTAGAGGCAAAAAAAGAAACCGGCCTTCCGATTGTTACTGAAATTATGAATGCAAATCACCTTCCTTTATTTGAGAATGTTGATGTTATACAGGTTGGCGCAAGAAATATGCAGAACTTTGAATTATTAAAAGAGCTTGGAAAAACAAATAAGCCGATACTTTTAAAAAGAGGTCTCGCAAATACACTAAAGGAATTTCTTATGAGTGCCGAATATATTATGTCAGAAGGAAATCAGAATGTAATTTTATGTGAAAGAGGTGTAAGAACCTTTGAAACTTACACAAGAAACACTCTTGATTTATCTGCTGTTCCTATGTTAAAAGAGCTTACACATCTTCCTATTGTTATAGACCCAAGCCACGCAACAGGTGTAGCAAAGCTTGTTAAACCTATGGCTATGGCAGCAGCAGCGGCAGGTGCAGACGGCATTATGATTGAAGTTCATAACGACCCCATAAACGCCCTTTGCGACGGCGCACAGTCACTTACTCCAAAGCAATTTGACGAGGTAGCAAAAAGGGTAATGAAAATCCGTGAGGTGATATCAGAGTGAAAGTAGGAATAATCGGTCTGGGGCTTATAGGCGGCTCCCTTGCAAAAGCATACAAAAGAGACGAAAGCGTTACCGTCTTAGCACTTGATACAGACGAAAGCACACTTAACTTTGCGATTTTATCCGGTGCAGTTGATAAAAAGCTTACAAAAGAAAACATTTCAGAATGCGACCTTATTCTCATCGCAGTATATCCCGAAGCGGCTGTAGATTTTCTTATCGAATACTCAGATAAAATCTCAAAAAATACTATTGTAATAGATTGCCTCGGTGTAAAAAAAGAAATCTGCGAAATCGGTTTTAAGCTAGCAAAAAAATACGGCTACACATTTGCCGGCGGTCATCCGATGGCTGGAACTCATAACAGCGGTTTTAAATATGCAAGAGAAAATCTTTTTCACAATGCCCCCATGGTAATAGTTCCGCCAAGATATGATGATATCAAGCTTCTTGACAAAATTAAAACTATGCTCTCCCCTGTGGGATTTGGCTCAATCACCGTTACAACCGCAGAAGAACACGACCGTGTGATTTCTTTTACTTCACAGATGGCGCACATCGTGTCAAACGCTTTTATAAAAAGTCCGACAGCGCAAATTCATAAAGGCTTTTCTGCCGGAAGCTTTAAGGATTTAACAAGGGTTGCCTGGTTAAATCCGCAGATGTGGTCGGAGCTTTTCTTAAAAAATAAAGAACCGTTGCTCTTTGAACTTGACTTATTCATAGATAATATGTTAAAATATAAAAAAGCATTGGAAGAAGACGATAAAAATTATCTTATTGATTTATTGGAAGAAGGCAGGCAACTAAAAAAGTCTTCTCAGTAAAAGGATAAAAAAGAAAAAAGGAAAAAATTATGAGAACGATAAATATAAATGTTTCAAATCCTTATGATGTCAAAATCGGAAGCGGACTTTTAAAGGATATAGGAAAATATGTAAAAAGTGTTATCAAGCCTTGCAAAATTGCTATTGTTACCGATGATACGGTAGATGCGCTTCATTCCGGATATGTTTGCGAAAATCTTGAGGCGAACGGTTTTTCTGTTATAAAATTTGTGATTGAACACGGTGAAAAATCAAAAAACAGCGACACCTATATAAAGCTTCTTAATTTTTTAGCTGAAAACGAAATAACGCGTTCCGATGCACTTTTAGCACTTGGCGGCGGTGTTATAGGAGACCTTACAGGCTTTGCGGCAGCAACCTTTTTAAGAGGGATTAAATTTATCCAATGCCCCACAACGCTTCTTGCAATGGTTGACTCCTCAGTAGGCGGAAAGACTGCTATTGACCTTGAAAAAGGCAAAAATTTAGCGGGTGCATTTTATCAGCCCAAAATCGTTATCTGCGATTATGACACTCTGAAAACACTGCCTGACGAAATATTTTCAGATGGCTGTGCCGAGGTTATAAAATACGGTGTTTTATTTGACGAAGCACTGTTTTCTCACCTAAAGGAAAAAGGAAAAGCTTTTGATACTGAATATGTTATATCAAAATGCGTTGACTTAAAAAGAATTACCGTAGCTGAAGACGAATTTGATAACGGTAAAAGACAGCTTCTTAATTTCGGACATACATTAGGACACAGCGTAGAAGCTTTAAGTAATTTTAAGCTTTCACACGGAAAAGCGGTTTCAATAGGAATGTGCCTTATAACAAAAGCCTGTGTGAAAAACGGCTGGGTTACAAAAGACTGTTTTTCCGAAATAAAAAGCATTTCGGAAAAATTCTCGCTTCCGACAAAAACAACATATACTGCCGACGAAATTTTCGGAGTTGTGAAAAATGACAAAAAAAGAAAGGGCGACACCATAACGGCGATTATCCCTGAAAAAATAGGAAAATGCGTTCTTAAAAAAATGAACTTATCAGATTTTGAAAAGCTTATACAGCTTTCAGTTACGGAATTATAAATATTTAAAGAGGAAAAAAGAGGAAAATATATGAATATAAAAATTACCCCCTCACAGCTTTTTGGGAAAATAAATGCAATAGCTTCAAAATCAGTTGCACACAGACAGCTAATCTGTGCCGCTTTTTCTCATGTTCCGACAAAAGTAGGCTGTCCGGAGGTTTCAAGAGATATAATTGCAACGACTGACTGCCTTGAAGCACTCGGCGCAGAGATTACATACGAAAACGGCGTTTTTGATATCATTCCCATTGATACTCCAAAAGAAAACGCTGTCCTTGATTGCTGTGAAAGCGGTTCAACGCTTCGCTTTATGTTGCCTCTTGTTTGTGCGCTCGGAATTAATGCTACATTAAAAATGGCGGGAAAGCTTCCCGAAAGGCCGCTTTCTCCGATGTGGGAGGAGCTTATAAGACACGGTGCAGTTTTAGAAAAGCCTACCCAAGATACAATTTGTGTTTCAGGCAAGCTTGACGGCAAAGCTTTTTTAATATCGGGCGATATTTCCTCGCAGTTTATAACAGGTCTTTTGTTTGCATCGTGTGTTTTGGAAGAAAAACCGGAAATAAAAGTAACCACCGCTATTCAATCTATGCCTTACATCAATATCACTTGCGAGGTTTTAAAGGCTTTTGGAATTATGATAACATTTAAAAACAACACTTTTTCACTTTCGGGCAAGCTTACATCAAAGAAAAATTATACCTCGGACGGCGACTGGTCAAACGGAGCTTTCTGGATATGTGCCGATGCACTTTCACAAAAAAGTGTAGAATGTACGGGACTTTCAAAAGATTCACCACAGGGCGACAAAGAGATTTTAAATGTGCTTAAAAAAATAAAAGATGAAATAACTGAAATTGACGGAAGCGATATTCCTGACCTTATTCCTATAATAAGCGTTATAGCGAGTGTTTCCCCCGGAAAGACGATTATAAAAAACGCACAAAGATTAAGAATTAAAGAAAGCGACAGAATTGCATCTACGAATGCGCTTATTAAAAATTTAGGCGGAAATTGCGAAATAACCGATGACGGTATTATAATAAACGGAATTAAAAACTTAAAAGGCGGAACGGTTGACAGCTTTAATGACCACAGAATTGCTATGAGTGCCGCTATCGCTTCAATAGTATGTGAAAACGAAGTAATCATAAACGGCGCTGAATCTGTAAAAAAATCTTACCCGTCTTTCTGGGAAGATTTTGAGAAGCTTGGCGGAAAATACGAAGTTTTATAAAAAGGAGAACAATAATGAGCAGTATAATCGGAGATAATATCAAAATATCAATATGGGGACAGTCCCATTCAGAAGCAATCGGGGTAACCATTGACGGACTTCCTGCAGGGATAAAAATAGATATGCAAAAGCTCGGTGAATTTTTAAAAAGAAGAGCTCCGGGACAAAATAAGTATTCTACTCCCCGAAAAGAAGCTGATTTGCCTGAATTTTTATCAGGTCTTGTTGATGAAGTAACCTGCGGTGCACCTCTTAGCGCAATTATAAGAAACACAAATACAAAATCTTCGGATTATAAAAATATCACAGACATTCCAAGACCTGCACACGCAGATTATACAGCTCATATAAAATATAACGGTTTTAACGATGTTTCCGGCGGCGGACATTTTTCCGGCAGACTTACAGCACCTCTTTGTATAGCAGGCGGAATTTGTCTTCAGATTTTAGAAAGTATGGGAATAGAGATAAATGCTTATATAAAATCAATAGGCGGCGAAGAAGATACGAAAAAAGCATACGAGCTTATTGATAAAGCAAGAGAAAATTTGGATTCAGTAGGCGGAATTATCGAATGTGTTGCCAAAAATGTTCCTGTGGGACTTGGAGATCCGATGTTTGACGGAATGGAAAACAGAATTGCAAAAATAGTTTTCGGAATTCCTGCAATAAAAGGTATTGAGTTTGGAAACGGTTTTGAATGTGCTTCTTTAAAAGGAAGCGAAAACAATGACGCTTTTTATATTGAGGACAGCGTAATTAAAACAAAAACAAACAATCACGGCGGAATTTTAGGCGGAATAACATCGGGAATGCCGATTGTGTTCCGTGTTGCAGTAAAGCCTACTCCCTCAATCTCAAAAGAGCAGGACAGCGTAAGCCTGAAGAATAAAGAAAATACAAAACTCACTATTCACGGCCGT
>CAZZPN010000089.1:0-550 GCA_964655495.1 uncultured Oscillospiraceae bacterium | reverse complement strand
GTGCCTTGCGTTGAGGCAGCCTGCGCAATCGCAATACTTGACGCTTACTTAGAAAACAAGAAAACAATATAAAAAAGATTAAGGAGAAAATATAAAATGAATCTGGAAGAATTAAGATTGGAAATAGATAAAGTTGATGATGAGCTTATCTCGCTTGTTGAAAAAAGAATGGATATCGCATCAGACATCGCAAAATATAAGCAGGAAAACAATCTTCCCGTTTTAAATTCAAAAAGAGAACGGGAAAAATTAAACGACATAGCTTCAAAATCAAGGGATGATATCAAGAATTATATGAGAGTTCTGTATTCTCTTATGTTTGAGTTGAGCCGTTCACATCAGAACAGAATTTTAAATTCAAATTCCGATTTATATGAAAATATTATTGATTCAATAGAAAACACACCTAAGCTTTTCCCGAATACTGCGAGAGTTTGCTGCCAGGGGGTTGAAGGTGCTTATTCACAGATTGCCTGCGAAAAGATTTTCAAAAACCCAAGCATCACTTATGTAAAGAATTTTGAAGGTGTATTTGCCGCAATAGAAAGCG
>CAZZPN010000088.1:0-5497 GCA_964655495.1 uncultured Oscillospiraceae bacterium | reverse complement strand
GAAAACTTTATATTTTTTTATGGTTTTTGTAACATATGTTTGACAACTACAGATTGCTACGGCCTCTTATTTTATCTGTTTCTCTTGCTTTTTGTCGTATTATATGATATAATGAAATATAAGAAAAATTTTATCGTGAGGTACGAGGTATGAAACAAAAAAACCTTAAAAATCAGGAAGTTGTTTTATTTGAACCGGAGAAAGCAAAATTTCTTTATAATCTTTTTATGTCTAAATATAAAGATGCGGTAGAAAATAACAATTGTTTTGTCTTAAGCACAGTACAAATAGAAATCGGAGATATGCTTCGCCGGGAAGGCTTTGAGGGGGCAAAGAAGGCTGTTTTTCTTGCTGCGCCGGAATATTTTATATTCGGATATTATAAAAAAGACCCTCAATCAAAAAACGAGGGTACTCCTGCCGTATGCGTTGTAGGTTTTGAAATTCCCAAAAGCTTCACACCTGAAAATAACAATATCATAAAAGACCTCACAAAAATTCCCGAATATCTGAAAAACCATTTTAAATATAACGCTATCACTACCACCACAGCGATTGATTTTTTAAGACGCCATCATCTGCAGTTTGATGACATACATACTCTTATTTACTCCCTTGATACCGATATGACTTTTAAAAATTCTTATTCGGGAACAGATGGGAAGAAAAAAGAAGAAGAACATCTTTTTATCCGTCCGCCCCTTGAAATTCCTCAGGAAGTATTTGACAAAATTATATATCTTGCAAAAGTATTTTTTGCAAACAAAGACTCTGTAACCAACACTGCTTTTAACTCTGCGCTTATCAATATGGGTGTAAACTACAAAGACTATAACTATATGGATGTTACTGCGTTTTTGAAGCAGTTTGACGATATTTTTGAAATAAAAGCCATTGAATCCGAATACGGTTCAAAATTCGCTATTTTAATAAAAATCCTTCGTGAAAATCTTAAAGACTACAAGCTTTCAGACGCTTTTATGAGCGACCTCCCCCCGAATGTTCTTCCTTTTGAATTAGATAAATCCAGAAAAAATATTTTTGACCTTTATGAAAAAGGAATGTACGATGAGCTTAAAACCACCTCACGCATAACAGATGCACTTAAAAAACTATATGACTACGAACTATGGAATGTGCTTATTAATGCTTACTTAAAAGGAAGCTCCTATTTTGAAATTGACGAATATACTCCAACCACATGGGAAAATGCCATGTTTTATTTTGATACCAAAAAAATAAAAGCGCTTCTTTCGGATGATGAATTTGTGATAAAAGAAAATCTTTTCAATATAAAAGATGAGCTTTTAAAGAAACTTAAAGAGCCGCAGAAACCTGTTTCTACACTTAATGGTCTTGGATTGCGTATGCAAGAGTTTTTACCAAAAAACTCTCTTTTACCTTCGATAATATTCGGAATGGGTGTGGAAATCGGAAAAAGCGACAACAAGCGTTCCTGCTTCAGAAGTCTTTCGATTGAGTTTATCGAAAAAGAAAATTTTGACAAACTAAACAAGCTTTGGAATGAATATATTATGTATTGCACAGAAGGGTGTGCTTCAAATATATTCTCATACTGCTTTGAAAACGGAAAAATTGACATTATACCGAAGCTTTTTTCTTTGCTTTCTTTGGAAAATCAACAAAACAGCAGTGTCTATATGTACTATGTTGCTTCAAAAGCACTTTCCTTTGATTTTTCAGTAAAGCTTTGTGAAGAAATTATCTCAAACTTGGAAAAACTTGCTGAAGACAAGCAGGCAGACACTCTTAATATAATATTCACAGGTCTTTTAAAAGCTGACAGAATAAAAGATATCTGCATACTTTCAAATACCTTGATTTTGAATGTGAATAAAACATATATTCAGCCTCTTATTTCAAGAACCTACGAAATATACACACAAAACAAAGAAACCATCGGTGAATATCTTTTAGAAAATGCCGATGAGAACTCTCTTTATTTATGTGCATATGCTGAATTTGTATTCAAAAACGGTTATCAAAACGATATATGGAACGAAAAGAGAAGTATAATTACAGAAAAATTAAAGAGTGTTCTCTTAAAAGAGGAAAGCGAAGAAAATGCTCTTGCACTCTCAAAAAAGCTTCTTCTTACTTTTCCGGGCGACATTTTCTTTTTGGATACATATATAAAAAAGCTTGATGAGCTTTACGACGAAAAAAGTATCTCTGGCAAATACAAAGAAATTGTTATTCATCTTTCCGAAGAAGGAATTTGGGGCGGAATAACGCTTCTCTTTAAAAAAGGAGTGCTTAATGAATTTGAAGACTATTATTGGTTTAACGAAATTCTTATAAAAGCATTCCGCACCTCAATGGATTATGAAAACGCAATTTTATATCAGTTAAAAAACCTTGACTTAATCACTTCCAACAGCGATGACTACTATACCTGCTGCAATATGCTTGCCAAAGATTTATACGAAGCAATCTTTGTCTTAAACTTTGATATGACAAAGCTTTTTTCTGATGAAAAAATCACTCAAAAAATGCTTGGCTACTGCATAAATGTGCTTGAAAGAGCAGACCTTATTTCCTACAAAAAAGCTTGTGTCATCGCAATGATTTTTATTTATCACAAAAAATATACGCACGCCGCTTTTATTTACAGTGTAATAAAAAACAGCTCCTGCGACACAGACAGTTATACCGAGGCGCTTAAAAAAATCATTTCTTCTATTGAAGAAAAAGCAGCCTACGATAACCGTATAGACGATATTTATAAAAACGCAGACAAGCTGGAAGATATTTTCCAGTACCTTCTTGTTACACTTCGTTACGATCATTTTATGGCGCTCATAAAAATAGCCCGTAATTTCGTATTGCTTGAAGATTTTGAAAAAGAAGAAGGTAAATACAGGATTGAACAGGAAAAGATAACAGGAAGACTCAACATCTATAAAATGATAATGTATTTATGTGATTCTTCTCAGGCGTGGATTACATTTTCAAGAAGAGCATCTTTAAAATCCGAAGGTTTTTTTGCTGTACATTTTCTTTTGGTTACACACTTTAATATAGAACTGTTTTCTCTTGACCATTGTACAAGAGACCTTAATCACCATACAGCAAATACACTTCCGGAAAATCTTATGGAAAATGTTCTGTTACTTATTAAAAAACAGAAAAAATCGCATAACTTCTGGCACTCTTTTGAAAATTTCATAAAAAGAAACCATTCGTTTGAAAATTGTGATCCCGAACTTCTGACACAATATTTCAAAGAATTAAAGAAATTTCCGGCTACCAAAACACTCCTCTCTCAAGTTCTTATACAGTCAGGAGATTTTGATGCTTTCTTATCTGTTTATACCAATGATAGCGGAAAGCTTGATTCGGAAAAAATTTCTGAAATTGAACTTAATGAACTGTTAAATGCGCTTATTAATTTCTTAGTTAAAACAAATACAGAGTGCATAGCAAAAAATGCCGCTTCAATATCCAATCTTATAGAATTCTTAAAAACCTTCAATCTTTCCAAAAACGAAAGAACTGTTATTCTGTGGATAGACGAGCTTTACGAAAAAAGAATTTCGGACGACAACGATACAAGATTTTTTGATGTAACAAGTGTTTTAATCGGGTATTATCCTGAATGTATAAGAAAATCGCCTTTCTTGATTGACTGGTCCGATAAGGAAGCTGCATCAAGAATAACAGAAAGGTTTAAAAATCATCTTAATCTTCTCAACAGATGGATTGGACTTTTCCCGACCTACATTAATGCAAGAACATTAAACGACTTTTATCTGCATCTTTCATTAAGCGAGATTGAAGAAGAAAGACAGACTATATTCAGATACATCTCAAATACTTCAGCAATAATGTATGCCGATACAAGCCAGAATTCCGACCTTTTAAGAGATTGCAGAAATCTTCTTGCGGCATATTGTATAACAAATTGCAATAACGATACCAACATTTACCCTGTATTAAAGGATTTCATAAAAAATGAACTGAAAAAATTAAAAGACCCCGTAAGACAAAACATTTTATTAAAATTTGCAAAAGCGCTTGATGAGCTGTGGAATCAGAATCTTGCGCATAACATCCGCGACAGAATTGTTTATGCGTCAATAAAATATTACTGGGATAATCTTATTTCCGATTTTATCAATAAAGAGCTTGATATTTCACTTATCGAAAACGCAAACCTCAAAGGCTTTATGCAAGGTGTTGAACAGCGATTCTTTAACAGAAGACTTCTCCAGATGTACATCTATGCAAAAATTGTATATTATAACAGTATAACCGAAGAAGAAGCTTTAAAAATCCCTGAAACTACAAGGAATTATTCTGCGGAGCTTTCGGATGTAGAGAATTTCAACTGTGAAAGTGCCGAATTTTACGACTCGATTGTAAGAATAGCTCAGATATCAGAAAATAATATAAAAGAAATAGCTCAGTATGTTGATACTCTTTCAAAAGACAATCTTCGCAGTTTTCTTATTTCTGCTTCGGAAATGCTTGAAGACAGAACTATGGCAAAAACTATGAAAGCCATTTTGGAAAGTCTTCCTTCGCCACACAAAAATGCTCTTATAAAGCTTCTGTTTTCAGTGCAGAACACCCCTGAGGTAATTGAAAGAACTGAAGTGCTTATCAAGCAAAATTCGGTAAACTTTGAAGCTTCTTTGAAGCTTCTTATCGAAGAGGCGGAATTTGAAGCGTTCGCAGGCGAAGAATGGTGTTCTTACTTAAAAGCGCTCCGTCTTTATGTAAATGACTGCTCAAAAGATGCTCTTGATATAATTTCGGATGAAAAATATCAAAACTCTCAAAACGAGCTTTCATCAAAAATCGAATTACTAAAAAATGCAATAGTCAACACTGCCCCGCTTCTTGAAGCTTCGGATTCCGATTTGCCGAAAATGAGCTTTATGGAAAATGAATCATCTACCCAAGATTTCAACGACCTTCTCATACAGTTTGAATCGGACAATCCTACATATTCAGCTAAAGATTACATCTCATTTGCAAGAAAAATCTACTACCATCTGATGCACTCCGATGAAAAGATGAATTCATATTTTGATTATGTAATCAAATGGGGACTTTTGGAAGACGAAAACTCATTAAACATCAGCAACAAAATCAATATTCTTAACGAGCTTCTTGATTACGCTTCAAAATCAGATGAATACCTTCCTTACGAAGAAACCTTTTATTCAAGACTGACCTCTGTTTTAAATCTTGTAAAATTCAGCTCGTTCCCCGAATATTTTAATGAGCTTTATGTACTTGCAAACAAAATATGCGATATTTTTAACAATAACCCCGATTCTGCAGGCATCAAACAGATTTTTGCAAGCCTTTTGGAATTATATAAGCTTGATAAAGCACCTCAAAGCGAAATTTCTTCCAAAATCGGCACTCTGTTTGAAGAAGCAAAAGCCTTAAAAACTTCTTTTATAAACAACAAGCTTATAGATAAAGGAATAGAAATCATAAGCGATTATAAAAATCAGTTTGA
>CAZZPN010000087.1:0-5524 GCA_964655495.1 uncultured Oscillospiraceae bacterium | reverse complement strand
TCGACGGTCGTTTATCAAGAAAAGGTTATACAGAAGGTACAGTTACAATCAAGGGAACTCAGCTTGAAGTTGAAATTCCTGCTGTAACAGACACCAAAGAAGCTATCGAAAGCATTGGTCAGACAGCTAAGCTTACTTTCAGAGAGCCACCGGCAGCTGAAGGTGAAGAAGGCACTATCATTATGACAGGCGACGATGTTAAGAAAGCCGAAAGAGAATATATAAATAATCCTGAAACAGGTGAGCAGGGTTATGTTGTTGCTATTGAAATTACACCTAAGGCTCAACAGGCATTCTTCGAAGCTACTCAGAAGCTTGCAGGTCAGTACATTTCAATTCACCTTGACGAAGAAGTTATTTCAGCTCCTATGGTAAATGAAGCTATAAACGCTACAAACTTCGTAATTCAGGGCGATTTCACACAGGAACAGGCTGATGAGCTTGCAGCTTTGATTTCAGACGGTCAGTTACCATTTAAGCTTACAGTTGCTCAGCAGAGAACTGCAGGTCCTACACTTGGTTCAAATGCACTTCAGGCAGGTCTTAAAGCAGGTCTTATCGGACTTATTATAGTAATGTTGTTTATGACAATCTATTACAGACTTCCGGGACTTATGTCAGCAATTTCACTTGTTCTTTACACAGCACTTTGCTTCCTTATTTACGCAGTATTGCATATCAATCTTTCATTACCGGGTATTGCAGGTATTATCCTTTCAATCGGTATGGCGGTTGACGCTAATGTAATTATATTTGAAAGAATGAAAGAAGAATTTAAACTCGGAAAAACTTTGCGCGCAGCTACTGATGCAGGTTTCCACAGAGCATTATCTTCAATCATCGACTCTAATGTTACAACACTTATCGTTGCAGTTGTTCTCTACTTTATAGGAACAGGCCCTATCAAAGGCTTTGCAATTACACTCGGTGTTGGTATCGTAGTTTCTATGTTCACAGCTATCGTTATCACACAGCTTCTTATCAAGGCTCTTGTTGATATGAATATCAGAAACAAATGGCTTTATGGCGGAAAAACAGTAAAAGGAGGAAAAGAGAATGCTTAACATTTATAACAAAAGATGGATTTTTATTGCTGTATCAGCAGTTGTAATCCTTGCAGGTCTTGTTTCTTTCTTTATTCGTGGCGGACTTAATATTGATATTGATTTCGCAGGTGGTACAAGTATTGTGTTTAATACACAGGACAAAAACGCTTCACAGGACGATATTGTTTCAATCGTAAAAGAAGCTGTTCCGGGAATTTCAGGAACAATAAGAGCACAGGCTACAACAGATAAGCCTGAAGAATTCACAATCAAAACTGTTTCTCTTACAACAGCACAGAATGAAGCTATACTTGAAGGCTTGAAGGCTAAATATGTTCCTGATGCTGAGGATTATAATGATTACGCAGTTTCTTCATTTACAGCAGCTTACGGAAAGCAGCTTGCTCAGGAAGCAGGTATAGCACTCTTTATCGCTATTGCGCTTATGCTTATATATATTTCAGTTCGTTTTGAGTTCTTGTCAGGTATAAGTGCTATTATTGCTCTTATCCACGATGTACTCATTATGATAAGTATATATGCAATTTTCGGCATTTCAGTGAATTCTTCATTTATCGCTGTTATTCTCACAATTTTAGGTTATTCAATCAACAATACAATTGTTGTATTTGACCGTGTAAGAGAAAACAGAAAAATGGCAAGAAAAGAAACTATGGCACAGATTGTTGATAAGAGTATCACAGGAACAATGGGAAGATCAATAAATACAACTTTAACAACACTTATTATGGTTGTTCTTCTCTATATCTTAGGTGAAAGCTCAATAAGAGAGTTTGCTTTACCTCTTATTATCGGTCTTATCGGCGGTGCTTACTCATCAATCTTCATCGTATCTCCATTATGGGCTATGTTGAAGGGCGGCAATAAGAAAGCTGTAAAATAATAAATTTTATACAACAAAAATTCCTTCGGATTTTTAGATTTCCGAAGGAATTTTTTTGTGGTTTGAAAATAGTTATTTATTAAATTGATTCCAGGTAGTTAATTTTACTATTTTAGCATAGCTCTGAATAATTTTTACAACCTTGACTGAAACATTTGTGTCCTGATAATCTTCAGCCATAACAACTTCTTCTCTATTCTCATACATCGAAACGGCAAGGTCCATAGCTTGTTTTACATCTTTTCCTTTTATACCGCCGATAACAACGCTTCCCTTGTCAAGTACTTCGGGACGCTCTGTCGAAGTACGGATAAGAACACCAGGGAAATTAAGCATTGCTGATTCTTCCGAAAGTGTACCGCTGTCAGACAGTACACAATAGCTGTTAAGCTGAAGTTTGTTGTAGTCAAAAAATCCGAATGGCTTTGGATTTTGTACAAGCGGATGAAATTTGAAATTTCTTTTTTCAATAAAATTCATACTTCTTGGGTGTGTTGAATAAATAACGGGCATCTGATACTCTTGCGCAATCTCGTTTATTGCATTCATAAGCGACATAAAATGCTCTTCATTATCAATGTTTTCTTCACGGTGTGCCGAAACAAGAATATATTTTTTAGGCTCCAATCTCATTCTCTCAAGAACATCACTTGACTGTATTTCAGCTATATTATTTTTTATAACCTCTCTCATAGGCGAGCCGGTTACAAACATTGTTTTTCCGTCTATGCCTTCGCTTAAGAGATATCGTCTTGAATGTTCAGTATATGGAAGATTAATATCGGAAATATGGTCAACAATTTTCCTGTTAATCATCTCAGATACATTCCAGTCCCAGCAACGATTTCCTGCTTCCATATGGAAAATCGGGATTTTTAAGCGTTTTGCACTGATTGCACACAAGGCGGAGTTGGTATCACCTAAGATGAGAAGTGCGTCAGGCATTTCCTTTTGGAGAACATCATAAGATTTTGCAACAATGTTGCCCATTGTTTCCCCTAAATGTGCGCCTACACTATCTAAATAATAGTCAGGCTCTCTTAATTTAAGATTTTCAAAGAATACCTGATTAAGTGTATAATCCCAGTTTTGTCCTGTATGTACAAGTATATGATTAAAATATTTGTCGCAGCACTTTATGACTTCGCTTAATCTTATAATTTCAGGTCTCGTGCCTATAATTGTCATTACTTTTAATTTATCTGACATTTTATTCTTCCTTTCATTTTTACACTTTAAGAAAATAAGTATCGGGATTTTCAGGGTCAAATTTTTCGTTTGCCCACATTATCGTAACAAGGTCAGTTTCACCGATGTTCTCAATATTATGTGTATAGCCTGTCGGAATATCAACAACTTCGAGCTTATCACCTGAAACCAAATATTCTATAATTTCTTCTTCATCAGGCTTTCTGAAACGGATTGCAGCTTTACCTGATACAACAAGAAACTTTTCGTTTTTAGTGTTGTGGTAGTGGTTTCCTTTTACAATTCCCGGTTTTGCAACATTGACAGAAACCTGCCCGTATTCATCGGTTTTTAAAAATTCAGTGAATGAGCCTCTTTCATCCGTATTCATTTTAAGCGGATAAGAAAAAGCGTCTTTTGGAAGGTAACTCAGGTATGTTGCATAGAGCTTTTTGGAAAATGCGTCGTTCTGGTCGGGAACGGAACGGTTTTCCCTTGATTCTTTGAAGCTTTCGATAAGCCGGGCAATTTTACCCAATTTTATTTCATGAACTGTCGGTACATAACAAAATTCGCCGTTTTTATTTGCTTTTTTATCAAGAACATTTAAAAATTCTTTTACTACATCGTCTATATATACAAGCTTCATATCAACATTCGGGTCATTTACTGTAATTGGAAGTCCGTTTGCGATATTGTTGCAGAATGTAGCAACAGCACTGTTATAATTCGGTCTGCACCATTTTCCGAACACATTGGGAAGTCTGTAAACATATACTTCAACACCGTTTTCTTTTCCGTAAGAGAAAATGAGGTCTTCGCCCGCTTTTTTGCTTTTTCCGTAAGGATTGTCAAGAGCAGCCTGAATTGAGGATGTGATAAGGACAGGGGCTTTGTTATTATTCTTTTTAAGGTTTTCCAAAAGAATTGAAGTAAAGCCGAAATTTCCTTCCATAAACTCTTTTTCATCTTTCGGTCTGTTCACACCTGCTAAATGAAAAACAAATTCACATTCCTTTGTGTATTTTAAAAGCTCATCTTCATTTGAATCAATATCATATAAAAACAAATTTTCATATCCTTCTGATTTAAGAGCAGGAACAAGATTTTTTCCAACAAAGCCCTTGGCTCCGGTTATAAGAATTTTCATATCAGTATTCATAATAAAACCTCTTTCTATTTGTTTTTCCACGCATTTACTTCTTCTCTTATATATTCCAAAGAAAGAAGCTTTTCTTTTACTTCATCTACATTAAGAAGGTCAGTATTGTTGGAATTGAATTCGGAAAGAGTATTTCTTTTTTCGTCGCCTATATTAAAATATTTGTCATAGTTAAGGTCTCTTTTGTCGGCAGGCACACGGTAAAAGTCGCCCATATCTATTGCGTTTGAACATTCCTCGTTGGTAAGAAGTGTTTCGTACATTTTTTCTCCGTGTCTTATTCCGATTATCTTTATTTCGTTGTCAGCGTTAAAAAGCTCTTTAACAGCCTGAGCAAGAACACCTATTGTACAAGCAGGTGCTTTCTGCACCATAATATCACCGCTTTTGGCATTTTCAAACGCAAAAAGAACAAGCTCGACTGCTTCCTCTAAACTCATTATAAATCTTGTCATATCAGGGGATGTAACAGTAAGTGGCTGACCATTTTTAATTTGTTCAATAAAGAGGGGAATAACGCTTCCTCTTGAGCACATTACATTTCCGTATCTTGTGCCGCAGATAAGAGTTTTATCGGGTGAAACAGTTCTTGATTTTGCAACAAAAACCTTTTCCATCATTGCTTTTGAAGTTCCCATCGCATTTACCGGATATGCTGCCTTGTCTGTTGAAAGACAGATAACCTTTTTTACATTTGCTTCAATTGCGGCAGTAAGTACATTTTCAGTTCCGATAACATTTGTTTTTACTGCTTCAATCGGGAAAAATTCGCATGAAGGGACTTGTTTTAACGCAGCGGCATGAAAAATATAGTCAACTCCGTGCATAGCATTTTTCACAGAAGCTAAATCACGCACATCTCCGATATAGTACCTAATTTTATCGTTGTTGTACTGATGACGCATATCGTCCTGCTTTTTTTCATCTCTCGAAAAAATTCTGATTTCTCCGATATCAGTATCTAAGAATCTTTTTAAAACTGCGTTACCGAAGCTTCCGGTACCGCCTGTAATGAGTAATGTTTTTCCTTTAAACATTTTTCTCTTGACCTTTCTTTTTTTCTTTTTATTTTTATGTAACCGATAATTAAGACAAATCAACTATTCCAAAAAATATGTAGCTTCCATATCCGCAACGCTCAAAGCAAATGCGAGAGGAAACTTTTCAAAAGCCGTTCCCACAGTTCTTGGGTCATCAGTAGCAGAGAAACCCATATGATAACGG
>CAZZPN010000086.1:0-5584 GCA_964655495.1 uncultured Oscillospiraceae bacterium | reverse complement strand
AATAAACCTTAATTCAGAGGGTACGCTATTTGTAAAAAGCGTACACTTTGTTTCATCATACCCTTATGCGAGTGAGTTGTGTTATGATAAAAAAAGTGTGTGGTAGCATTTTTCGAAACAGAGTTGTTGCGTTTTTTAGTGCGTAGCTCTGCTTTCGGGTAGGCTACGCATTTTTTAATTTAGCGGAGTATGATATGTATTGATACTTTTCTTTTCGGCAGCAAAAGCGAATTTGATGATTTGTGCCACGAAGTAGTTTCCGACCTCAAAGAAAAATACTCCCATATCAAAAGGGTGTATGTTCGTGCTGAATATCCTGAAATCAGTAATGAATACGAAAAATATCTTTTAAAAAGCTACGAAGAAACATATTTTCCAAAAAAAGCACTCAATGCAGGTAAAGCAGTTTATGTAGAAAGAAATTATGAAATGATAGATAACTCATATATTTGCATAGTGTATTACAAACAAGGCTATTTACCGCCAAAAAAAAAAAAAACGCAAGAAAGATTTAACCAACTATCAGAGAAAAAGTGGCACAGGTATAGCGTATAAATACGCTGTATATAAAAAGAAAACAATAATCAATCTGGCAGAAGCAATTTTTTTATATTTTTAAATCTGAAGAAATAAAAAGCCGTCTCAGGCAATCTTGAAATTGCATTTTGAGACAGCTTTTTATTTTATGGCACTTAGACGATGACTTTTCTCAACCATTCCAGGGTACAATTCACCATATGTTTACCGGTTTCCTCACTCGCTTCCGTAGCACTTTGTGCAAACCATTCTGTGTTACGCGCACAGCGGCTGAGATCTACAAGCTCAGGATAAGTTCCCATCATAAGACTTGTTTCCCATTTTCCCGCATGGTCAAAGCCTCCGCACTTAAGCTGTGCATCCGCACCAATCAGAGGAATAACCTTGATGTAAGAGAAGGGATCATCTTCGCTACCCATATCTTCGTAATAGGAAGCATAGTCATCGCTACCCCACCAGCCTTTGCCAAGCTTTTCTTCCATATATTCCATAGTTACCTTTTTCGCAGCTTTATGGCAGGCAATCGTCATAGGCATCAATCCCGCACCTTCAGTCTGATGATGTGCCACAAGATATATATTCTTATGACCTGCATCAATCATAGACTTTAGTATGTAGTACAGATAGTTTGCATAAGCATCCTCGTTTACATGGAAGTGGCTGGGCTTGGGAGCACATACTGCGTATGACGCTACACCGTACCATATAGGTGGGCAAACGACAATCTCCTTTTCCTTTTCAAGCTCTCTCAGACAACCTGTAATAACGAGTGTATCAGTTCCGCACGAAGCATGGCGGGCATGGTACTCCATCGTACCTATTGGAATCACAAATGGAACCTTACGATCCACTGCATCTTGGATTTCATCATATAGCATTTCGAGCATTTGCATTGTTTTTTTCCTCCTGTTTCTTTTAATTGATGTAAATATTATACACGAAACACCCACAAAAGTCAAGACAAGCTGACAATAAAATTCAAGGTAGCAAATATAAAAATTAACTGACTGATTTTTTTCGGTCAGTTTTTTCTTTTTTTCGTTTTTTCAACCTGAATTTAACTTTAGAATAATAAACTGTCATAAGAACAGGAGGACATACTGATGGCTTTGGAAGTTTTTAACAGATATGAATATAAATACTTAATTAATAAAGAAACTTTTGAAAAAGTAACAAAAGTTATTGAAAAGCATATGGAAAAAGATTTATACAACAAAGATGGTCTCCCCTACACTATTTCAAATATATACTTTGATACTCCTGATGATTATCTAATAAGAACATCTTTATCAAAACCGCAGTATAAAGAAAAACTTCGCCTTCGTTCTTACGGAGATGCAGATATAAATTCCGAGGTCTTTCTTGAAATAAAGAAAAAGTTTAACGGGATTGTAAGTAAGCGCAGAACTGCGTTAAAACTGTGCGAAGCATATAATTTTCTTGAAACAGGCAATCCGCCACCACAAAAAAAATTATATGAACGAGCAGGTAACAAAAGAAATAGAATATTTTTTAAAAATTTATGACCTTTTTCCAAAACTTTATATTGCCTATGACAGAATAGCATATTTTGAAAAAGACAACCACGATTTAAGAATATCTTTTGATATAAATATCCGTTCGAGGCGAAATGACTTAGCTTTGGAAAACGGTGATTTTGGTAAAAATCTTCTTCCGGAAGATGTGTATCTTATGGAAATAAAGACTTCCCTTTCAATTCCCCTTTGGCTTTCGCATTTGCTCAACGATTTTTCGTTAAAAAAGCAAAGCTTTTCCAAATACGGTACAGAATATAAAAATGAATGTAAAAGAGGTAAGAAAAATGAACAGTTTATTTAATGATATTTTAGCTTATGTTTCAGATGACATTACTGTTACATCAGCAGTTATAACAATGCTTGTGGCAATAATATTTGGAGGCACAATAGCTTTAACATACTACAAAACTCAAGAAGAAAACTATCAGCGTAGTTTAGATTGCAGTTGAAGGCCTTAGAGATATAGCTGATGATGGTATTGGAATATCAAAAGAACATCTTAATAAAATATGGGATAGATTTTACAGAGTAGATGATGTCAAAAACGATGAATACTCAAGCAACGGTTTAGGTCTTGCAATGGTTAAGAGTATAATTGAACTTCAAGGGGGAAAAATATCTGTAAAAAGCAAATTTGATAAAGGAACTGAATTTCAGATTGTTTTAAAAAAATAATCTCTGAAATAAAAAAACACAAATTAAAGATATATCAGAAAAATAATTGACAAAATAAAAATGTAGGCTTATAATAATAGCATAAATAAAAATGGGGTGAAAAAATGAAGGCAGGAATTTTGGCAATCGGAGATGAAGTTGTTTGCGGTGATATTGTAAATACAAATGCTGCACATATTTCAAAATACTTGAGTAAATTCGGAATTGAAGCTTACGAGCATATGGCAATAAAAGACAGAAAAAAAGAAATAAACCGTGCTCTTAAAAGTTTGTTCAAAAAGAATAAACTTATAATAATAACCGGTGGACTTGGTCCTACCTATGATGATATTACAAAGAAAACTGTTGCGGAATTTTTTGGTCTTAAGCTTATTCTTAACGAAGAATGTTTAAAGCATCTTAAAAGCTTTTTTGAAGCACACAATAAAGTTATGACAAAAAACAATGAAAGTCAATGTTATTTTCCCGAAAATTCAATAATTATTCCAAACAACAACGGTACTGCCCCGGGAGTAATAATAAAAAAAGAAGGAAAAATCGTTATAATGCTCCCCGGCCCTCCTAATGAAAATAAGTCTATGCTTGAGGAGAGTGTTGTTACAGAGGTACTGTCAAAAAACAACAAATATGTTATTGAAGAAAAGCTTTTAAGCTTTTTTGGAATTGGTGAATCCCAGGTTGCAGATATGCTCGAAGATGTATTAAAATCCACAAAAAATCTGTCTGCTGCTACTTATATAAAAACAGGAGAAGTACAGATAAAAATCACTGCAAAAGCCGAAAGCAAAAGCCTTTGCGATGAAATGATAGAAGAAACAAAAGCTAAAATTACAGATGTTATCGGAGAATATCTTTACAGCGAGGATAACGAAGAATTAGAAGAAGTTTTACTAAAGCTTTTAAAAGAGAAAAACAAAAAACTCATCACTGTGGAATCGTGCACCGGCGGTCTTATCGGTAAGAAAATCACCCAAATTCCCGGCTCATCAGAAAACTATCTTGGCGGTCTTATAACATATTCAAATGATATGAAAAATACACTTTGCGATGTAAAAGAAGAAACTCTAAAAGATTTCGGAGCTGTATCAAAAGCTACTGCAATCGAAATGGCAGAAGGTGCATTGAAGTATTGTAAAGCTGATATTGCAATTTCTGTAACAGGTATTGCAGGTCCCGGTGGAGCTACTGAAGATAAACCTGTCGGACTTGTATATATAGGAATTGCAACAAAAGAAATGAGCGACGCAAAAAGATTTTATTTTACCGGAAACAGAAGCAAAGTTAGGGAACAAGCTTCAAAAAATGCACTATATATGGCTATAAAAGAACTAAAAAATACTGCAGAGGGTTAAAACCAACTGCAGTATTTTTTTACTTCTATTATTTTACTATAAGAAAATATGATATCACAGCTATTCCTAAAATTATTCTGTATATACCAAAAGATTTAAAATCGTGCTTTTTAACGAAATTTACCAAGAACTTAACCGCTGCCATTGAAACGACATAAGAGACTATCATACCAACTAAAAGAACTATAATATCCCCTGCCATCATCTGACTTCCGTATTTTAAAATCTTAAGTAAGCTTACCCCGAACATAACGGGGATTGCAAGAAAGAATGAAAACTCTGCCGCAATCGCTCTTGAACAGCCAAAAATAACAGCACCAAGTATCGTTGCACCCGAACGGGAAGTTCCGGGGATTATCGAAAGAACCTGAAAAAGTCCTATCATAAGAGCAGTTTTATAAGACATTTCATTCATTGAATTTACGGTTGTTATTTTCTTTTTGTTTTCGATTATAATAAAAGCAATACCATATAAAATAAGCATAGCTGATACAACCTGCCAATTTTCGATTGCTTCCATATAGCTGTCAAACAAAAGCCCTATAACTGCTGCAGGAACACAAGCAATTATAACCTTAAACCACATTGTCCAGGTATCTTTTTTTTGTTCTGTGGTCTTTTTAGGTGAAAACGGGTTTAACTTATTAAAATACAAAGTAACAATTGCTAAAATTGCACCAAGCTGTATAACATAGAGATATAAGTCCGATGAAGTAAAGCCTTCGCTTCCTAAAAATTCATTTACTAAAATCAAATGTCCTGTACTGCTTATGGGTAACCATTCAGTTATCCCCTCTACAATACCAAGAAAAACAGATTTTAAAATTTCAATAAAATTCATATTTTTTTCCTTTCATATGTATAATTAATTTAAAAATACTTTTATAAAAGTATAATAAGCTTTTTGATTTTTTATTCAGTTTTTAAAGATTTTTATATGCTTTGTTTTTTAAAGCTACCACCATCAAGTACATAAACGCCACTAAAACCAACATCACGCAACATTTTTTTTGCTTCATCAAAATAAAAATCCAAGGTTTCAATGCTATGACTGTCAGATGAAAGTATCAATTTACTGTCTTTTTGTTTAAGTATATGAAGTAAGTTAATCTGAGGATAAGGCTCTTTTCGCAAGCTTCTTGCTATTGCACCCGTATTAACCTCAAATATTACATCAGCTTCTGCAGCTTTTTGTATATATTTCTCAGCAATTTTTAAATATTGGGGATTATTTAAAAACCTTTGCTCACCAAGCTCATCAAATTTCGTTATAAGGTCAAAATGCCCTACTATATCGGGTTTTCTTTTCAAAATATAGCTCACAAAGCTGGAATAATAGTTTTCTGCAAGTTTACAAACATCGTAATTAAAAACTTCCAGACATTTATTGAAATATTCCTCACTTGAATCAATAGGATAGTATTTTTCGTCAATGCAAAAATAATGGGAACTACCTATAATATAGTCGTAATTTTTTCTGTC
>CAZZPN010000085.1:0-5595 GCA_964655495.1 uncultured Oscillospiraceae bacterium | reverse complement strand
AGAAGAATACAGAAAAAACATCAGGCTGACTAGAACTTTGACTTATGCGGCAGCAAGTGTAATTGTTCTTATTTTACTTTAAACGATGAAAGGAATGAGCGAAATGGATGTTGAACTTATTTTCAAAATAGCAGCAATCGGCATAATTGTTACAGTTTTAAATCAGCTCCTTGCAAAATCGGGGAGAGATGAACAGGCAACGATGGTAACTTTGGCAGGGCTTATAGTAGTTATGGTTGTAGTTGTCCGTGAGGTAGCGGGACTTTTTGAAATGATAAAAGGAATTTTCGGTTTCTGATGGATGAAATGAAAAAAATGATTGCTGTAAGCTTGTGCGGTGCTGTTGCTGCGTTAGTTTTGAAAAAAGATGCTCCGGAACTCAGTATAGCTGTTTCTATTGTTACCTGTGTGCTTATATTTTTTAATATTTCAGGCTCTCTTCATAAAGTTATTTATATTACAGAGAATATATTTTTGCGTTCGGGGTTAGATGGAAAAATTTCAGAAACTGTGATGAAAGTTTGCGCAATAGGGATACTGTCCGAATATTTTTGCAGTATTATTGAAGACAGCGGTGAAACGGCTGTTGCAAAAAAACTTGAGCTTGGCTCAAAAATAATAATTTTTGCTTATACTTTACCGATTGTTGTTGCTGTGATTGAAAATATAAGAAGTGTGTTTTAACAATGAAAAAATATGTAATAAAAATATTATTTCTCATTCTCTTTATAATTGCTTTTCTCTTTTCTTTAGAAGCATATTGTGAGGATGTGCTTGGAGAAATTATTTCGGGTGCGGGGGAATTGGAGGATTTTGCAGTTTCGGCATCAAAAGGGAATTTTGATTTCGATTACATAAAAGAGTATTTTAAAAAGCTTTTTTTTGATGAGTTTTTTATTATGAAAAGTGTTTTTGCACCGCTTTTCTGGATTGTGATACTTTCATCTGTGAAAGAATGTTTTTCTCTTTCGGAGGAAATTTCGTCAGCAGTAGGAATGTTAATCAGTTGTGCGTGTGTTCTTTTATCAACAGAACTGATGACAAGCCTTTTTGAAAATTCAAAAGACTGTATTTCACAGCTTGGAGATTTTTTATTTTTATCTTTTCCTTATATTTGTTCGCTTCTTGAAGCTTCAGGAAAAACACTTGCGGCGGCGAAAGGTACACTTATCACTCTCGGAAGTGCAAATATTCTTTCCTATCTTATGGAAAACTTTTTTCTTATCGTTGTGTATATATACTATATTATGGCAATCGCATCTTCATTAATAGAAAATGATATCTTTAAATCGTTTAAAAAAACTGTAAGAAGCTTAATTAAAATATCGCTGCCGTTTATTGTAGGACTATATACAACAGTTCTTGGGCTATTTTTAAAAACTTCTTCATCAAATGACGAGCTTCTTTTAAAAACTACAAAGACACTTCTTTCTGCCGGAATTCCTTTTTTGGGAAAAATTTTAAATAAATCTGCCGATACAGTTCTTGCGTCAATAGAGGTTTTAAAATCGCAGGCAGGTATAATTGCAACTGTCGGGATAGTATCTATGCTTTCAGGAAGTGTTATTAAACTTTTATGCGGTATGATTCTTTTTAGAATTCTTGGAATAATATGTGCTTTTTTCGGAAATGAAAAAATAACAGTTCTTTTTAACGAACTTTCCGATACTTCAGCTTTGCTTACAGGTATTACGGGAACGGTGGCAGTTATAGGGATAATAAGTGTAGTTCTTCTTATATAGGGATGTTAAAATGAGTGAAATTTTGTCTGAATTAAAAAATATGGTTCTCATAATCGTTGCTTCGGAATTTTTTAAGAATTTTATGTGCAACAAAAAATATAAAAAATATATCACGATTTGTGTTAATCTGCTCGTTCTTTCTTATTTTTTGTGCCTTTTTTTAAAACTGCCGGAGTTTAGTTTTAAATCGTTTGATTCGGATGTTTATATATCTGAATACGAAAATAAAATAATTTCGGAGTATGAAAAAAATGTAAGTGCGGAACTGATGGATGAATATAGAAAAAACGGTATTTTTTCTGTTTTTGATGTCATAACAAAAGCAGACGAAGAGTATAATATAATATCGTTGGAAATTTATACAGATATAAAAAAAGAAAACGAAAAAAGCGAAACAAAAAAGATAATTGCCGTTACAGAAGGGGCAGGTATAGAGAATTATGAAATTATTAAAGCAGCTTACTGAACTTTTTAAAGATAACAAAAACGGAGAAGAAAGCGGTGTAAAAGGGCTTTTTAATAAAAAATTTCCGATAGTGTTTTTGCTTTTGTTTCTTGGTGTAATATTTTTGCTTTTCCCTTCAGGAAATTCCGGTAAATCTCAAAAAAATGAGAATATGAATTACGAGCTTGATATTATTTCTTACAGAGAAAAGGAAGAAAAACGCTTGAGTGCGGCTTTTTCAGATATAGCAGGAGTTGAAGAAGCAAAAGTTTTTATAACATATTCCGATAACGGTTATATAGAGGTTTTGAATGATGAAAAAACAGTTATGAAAAAGAACACCAATTCTGTCAGCGAAATGCAGACGGAAAAAAATCCGGTTTATAACAATGATAAAAATACTGTCGTAAAAAAAAGACACGCTCCTACAATTTCGGGGGTTTGCATATTTTATAAAGGAGATGATAACACAAAAACCCGTGACAGACTGTTCCGTGCGGCAAAAGGGGCACTCGGGACAGAAAGTCATAAAATCGAAATAGTTCTTACAAAATAATAAAGAAAGGAAAATAAAAAATGTTAGACAAAAGAAACAAAAGTAGAGAGAGAAAAGAAAAAAAGGAAATTATTAAGAAAAAGCTGATGATACTTTCCAAAAAGAAAATAGCAGCTGTTATTTGTACTGCGCTTCTCGCCACAGCAGGAGTAACAAGCTACATAAGTTCAAACAGAGTTGAGCAGGTAAATCTCAGTTTGCCCGAGCCCAGCGCAGAGTATGACGAAAATATTGTTTACGGTGAAGCTAAATATGTAAATTCCGATGAGAGTGAGCCGGAAGAAACAATAGTTTATGAGGAAGAAATTGCGGAAGAAGAAAATACCATAGAAAAATCAAGAAGTGAAGCAGTGAGCTTGTTAAAAGAAGTTTCTGAAAACGAAAATTCTTCAGCAGATAAAAAAGCAGAGGCACAGGGAGAGATAATAAGAATTGCAAACGATATTGAAAAGGAAGCAGTTGTAAAAGAAGTGCTTAAGGATAAAGGGTATAAAGATGTAAGCGTGTATCTTAATACTCCCGGTGCAACAGTAAGCGTAAAATCTGATGGCCTTAATGAAGGTGATCTTGCAAAAATAAGAGATGTACTCAAGGATGTCGGCGGTATATTTCCTCAGAATTTAAAAATTATAGAAACAAAATAAAATGTATATTTTTCCAGAATAAGTCATATAATATTCTAAAGAAAATATTATAAGGAAAAGAGTGATAAAATATGGAAAAAATTATAGCAAAGCTTGAAAAACTGAAAAAAAACTTCAAAAAAGACTGCTCCAAAGAAGAAATGCTTGCTGATATAAGCGTTTTAAAAAAAGAACTTGAGTGTGCTATGAGGTCTTTTAACGAAACAACAGAAGATGATTATATCGATGTTGCAATAATGAATTTAAATCTCGCCAAGAAAAAATACGAACTCAAACTAAAAGAGGTAAGAGAGTACACGGAACAAAGAAAAGTAATTTAGCTCCTGTCACGCTAAGATAAAAAATTAAAAACTAAAAAACAAGCCCCTTTGAAACATTTGTTTTTGAAGGGGCTTATTTTGTGTGAAAATAATAAATTTTTTGGTAAAAAAAATTAAACTTATTGTATTATTTACTTGACTTTTGATACATAAAGTTGTATAATGTTAATGTTATACAGTAGCGGTATTGGAAATATGCCGGGCGAGAATGTTAAATATTTAACAAACATCACATTGAAAGGAATCAACCAGATGTATAAGATTGTAAGAAAAGAACAGCTTAACCCTACGGTTATGCTTATGGAAATCGAGGCACCTTATGTTGCAAGAAAAGCAGAGCCGGGGCAGTTTATAATACTCAGAGTAGATGAAACCGGAGAGAGAATTCCTCTCACTATTGCGGATTTTGACCGCAGTAAAGGAACAATAACAATTATTTTCCAGATTGTCGGCGCAACTACAAAGGTTATGAGCTATAAAAACGAAGGAGAATATATTCTTGATTTTGTAGGGCCTTTAGGAACACCTTCGGAAACTGACGGACTTAAAAAGGTTGCCGTAGTCGGCGGAGGGGTGGGGTGTGCCATAGCTTTCCCGATTGCTAAAAAGCTCCATAAGCTCGGTGCAGAGGTGCACAGTGTTGTGGGTTTCAGAAATAAAGACCTTATTATACTTGAAGAAGAATTCGGGGAGGTAAGCGATAAGCTTGTTGTTATGACAGATGACGGTTCAAGCGGAGAAAAAGGTCTTGTTACTGATGCTCTTAAAAAGCTTATCGAAGAAGGAAATGAATACGATGAAGTAATTGTTATCGGTCCTCTTGTGATGATGAAGTTTGTTTGTAAGCTTACAAAAGAATATAACATCAAAACAACTGTAAGTATGAATCCGATTATGATAGACGGAACGGGAATGTGCGGCGGATGCCGTCTTACAGTTGGCGGAAAAATTAAATTTGCTTGTGTTGACGGACCGGATTTTGACGGTCATGAGGTTGATTTTGACGAAGCTATTGCAAGAAGCTCAACTTATAAGCCTTTTGAACAGCAGCGTCATGAAGAAGCTTGTAATTTACTTAAGATGGGGGATGAAATAAATGGCTAATATGTCACTTTTTAAAAATGAGATGCCGGTGCAGGACCCTCATGTAAGAAACAGTAATTTTTCTGAGGTTGCTTTGGGATACACACCTGAGCAGGCAATGAGCGAGGCAGACAGATGTCTGGGATGTAAAAACAGATCATGTGTTGCAGGATGCCCTGTAAGAATAGATATACCTGAATTTTTGGCTGCAGTGAAAAAAGGTGAATTTGAAGAAGCTTATCAGATTATTGCAAAGTCAAGCTCACTTCCTGCTGTATGCGGAAGAGTTTGTCCTCAGGAATCACAGTGTGAAATGCTTTGTGTAAGAGGAAAAAAAGGTGAGCCTGTTGCAATTGGAAGACTTGAAAGATTTGTTGCAGACTATCACAACGAGCATTTTAATTCAAAAATAGAAAAAACGGAATCAAACGGACACAAAGTAGCTGTTGTAGGCTCAGGTCCTGCCGGACTTGCCTGTGCAGGTGATCTTGCAAAAAGAGGCTACGAAGTAACGGTGTTTGAAGCGTTTCATACAGCCGGCGGAGTTCTGGTTTACGGAATACCGGAATTCAGATTGCCGAAAAAAATCGTTGAAAAAGAAATCAATACCTTAAAAGAACTCGGTGTAAAAATTGAAACAAATATGGTAATAGGAAGAACATTATCTGTTGACGAGCTTTTTGAAGAAGGCTATGAAGCTGTGTTTATCGGCTCAGGTGCAGGACTTCCTAAATTTATGAATATACCGGGTGAAAACTTAAAAGCTGTTTATAGTGCAAATGAGTTTTTAACAAGAATAAATCTT
>CAZZPN010000084.1:0-5909 GCA_964655495.1 uncultured Oscillospiraceae bacterium | reverse complement strand
GACGGGCTTTTGTAAACAAGCTTTCCACTATCATATATCTTTGTAAGCAGTTTTCTGGCTACAAAGTCCGTTACTGTTTTTCTTTTCCATGTAAACTGCGGATGAAAAATTTCGTAAGGCTCATTTTCATTTATTCTTTCGCCTTTCATTGTAATTACATCGGCAATTGCTTTGCCTGTTTCCTTTGAATAAAGTCTGTATAAATCCTTAAAACAGGGAATTGTGATTTTCTGCACATTTTCACTGAGCTTTATTTTAGGGATTTCCTTTTTGCTCTCATCAAATACGCTCACAAGCTTATAAACTCCGCCAAATACCGGCTCTGATTTTGATGTTATAAGTCTTTCGCCAACGCCAAAGCTGTCAACCTTTGCACCCTGAATAAGCATATCCTTTATTATATATTCGTCCAAAGAGTTTGATGCAACTATTCCTACATCCCCATATCCTGCATCGTCGAGTATCTTACGCACCTTTTTTGAAAGATATGTTATATCACCGCTGTCTATTCTTACACCTTTCGGTCTGAAGCCTTTTGGAACGATAACCTCGTCAAATACCTTTATGGCATTTTTTATACCGGAATTAAGAACATTATAAGTATCAATAAGAAGTGTACAGTTATCGGGATATAAAGAAGCATATTCATAAAACGCATCATATTCCGTAGGGAACATCTGTATCCAGCTGTGCGCCATTGTGCCGAGTGCCGGAATCTGATATTTTAAGTCTGTGATAGTGCATGCTGTACCGCAGCAACCACCTATATAGGCAGCTCTTGCACCTAAAATCGCACCATCATACCCTTGCGCACGGCGTGAGCCAAATTCCATAACTGCTCTGCCTTTAGCT
This sequence comes from uncultured Oscillospiraceae bacterium, assembly GCA_964655495.1. GTDB lineage: Bacteria > Bacillota > Clostridia > UMGS1840 > UMGS1840 > UMGS1840. The sequence continues at coordinate 5,057 of CAZZPN010000084.1, read as the reverse complement.
GCTCTTACAATTCTTTTTGCTTTTGTAGCAATAAGGCTCTGATGATTTACAGTAAGAAGAATCATTGTTTCCATAAGCTGAGCTTCAATAGCAGGTCCCTTTATAACAATAAGAGGCTCCATCGGAAAAATAGGAGTTCCCTCGGGGATAGCCCATACGGATGAGGAGAACTTAAAGTTCTTAAGATACATAAGAAAATCTTCGTCGAAAAGATTTTTTGACCTTAAATATTCGATGTCCTCATCGGAAAATCTAAGATTTTCGATATATTCTATTACCTGCTCCAGCCCTGCCATTATGGCATATCCGCCGTCATCGGGAATTCTACGGAAAAACATATCAAAAACAACGATTTTGTCTTTCATTCCGTTTTTAAAATAGCCGTTTGACATAGTGAATTCATAAAAATCCACAAGCATTGATAAGTTTTCTTTTACTTCAAACTGTTTCAAAAAATCAGATCCTTTCTATTTACGCATCATCTGTGTCTGTATCTGTTTCCAATAATTTTATAGCTTCCTCCTCAGGAAGTGATGTTATTGTTTTTAATTTTCTCTGGATTGCTCTTGTTCTTGTTCCAACAAGTTTTTCGAGTGCATCGTGTGCCTGATCCATCTTTTGCTGAGCACTCTTTATTCCGTCGGAGAATTTTTCAAATTCGGTTTTTACTGCCCCTAAAATATCAAAAACTTCGCCCGAACGCTTCTGGATAGCAAGCGTTTTAAAGCCCATCTGCAAGCTCTGTAAAAATGCCGCTATCGTTGTCGGCCCTGCTATATTAATTTTGTATTCTCTCTGAAGAACTTCAACAAGACCACTCCTTACCACTTCAGCATAAAGCCCCTCAACAGGCAAAAACATAATTGCAAAATCGGTTGTGAGCGGCGGATAAATGTACTTATCGGAAATATCCTTTGCAAACTGTTTTATACGGGTAATAAGTACCTTTTTTGCACTCTCGACAACAGCCGCATCGCCGGAATCATAAGCTTCATTAAGATTATTATAAGCATCAACAGGAAATTTCGCATCAATAGGCAGATAAACTGCCTCGCTATCATTTCCCGGAAGCTTTATCACATATTCAACCGCTTCCTGCTTATCATTTTTCACTCGGAAGTTTGTTTCGTATTGCTCCGGCGCCATAAACTGCTCGAGTATCGAGCCAAGCTGAATTTCTCCCAAAATTCCTCTTGTTTTCACATTTGAAAGAACTTTTTTAAGGTCACCTACTCCCGAAGCTAAGCTTTTCATTTCACCTAAACCTTTATAGACCTCCTCAAGTCTTTCGGAAACAAGCTTGAAAGATTTTGATATTCTGTCCTCCAAGGTTTTCTGGAGCTTTTCATCAACTGTTTCACGCATCTTCTCTAACTTTTCATTGTTATCGTTTTGCATTTTGAAAAGTCGCTGTTCAACAGTTTCCCTTATTCCCTCCATCTTTTTTTCCGTAGATGAAGCAGAATTATTAAGCCTTTCTTCAAAGGATTTTAATTTCTCGTTTGTTTCGTTTGTAAAATTAACAAATTTCTCGGAAAGCTCTTTTAATCTGACATCCTGCATATTGAGTGCCTGATTTTGCGTCTGATTTATCATATCGCCCATATTTTTTATATTATTTCCAAGCTCATTTCTTATTTCAGAAAAATCTTGTTTTCTTCCCGAAAAAATGAGAAGCACAATAAGTAGAACTGCATTTATAATGCCTACACCGACAACAATATATTCCATCAAAAAAGCCTCCTTTTCCTTATTTTAATTAAAATATTTCGTATCTATATCTCTGTAACCGATTGCCTCCGCAATATGTGTTTCATTAATTATATCGCTCTTTTCAAGATCGGCAATCGTGCGTGCAACTTTGATTATCTTTGTATAACCTCTTGCAGAAAGTCCCATCCTCTCAAATGCCAGCTCAAGTAATTTCTGAGCTTCATCCGAAAGCTGACAGTATTTTTTGATAAGAGGTGTTGTAAGCTGTGAGTTTGTGCTGATTTTTTCGTTTTTGTACCTTTCTTTCTGCACTTCTCTTGCCGCTACAACTCTTTTTCTTATTTCCAAGGATTCTTCCGATTTTTCCGAAGAAACCATTTCCTTATATTCTATACCGCTGACCTCAACCTGCAAATCAATTCTGTCAAGAAGCGGGCCGGAGATTTTCTTCTGATACCTTCTTATTTCATCAAGCGAACAACTACACTCCCGTTTATCCGAACCCATATATCCGCAAGGGCAAGGATTCATCGCTGCTATTATCATAAAATTGCAGGGATATGTGGCACTTTTTGAAACTCTTGTTACAGTTACTTCCTTATCTTCAAGAGGCTGTCTTAACACCTCAAGAGTTGCTCTTTTAAATTCGGGAAGCTCGTCCATAAAAAGAACTCCGTTATGAGCAAGTGAAACCTCTCCCGGATTAGCCTTCGGTCCACCGCCTATAATACTTATCTGCGAAGCAGTATGGTGAATGGAACGAAACGGTCTCTTTGTCATAAGCGGCTTGTCATCACTTATTAAAGAAGAAATAGAATAAAGCTTTGTTACCTCGATTGATTCCTCATATGTAAGCGGCGGAAGGATGTATGGCACTCTTTTTGAAAGCATAGTCTTTCCGCTTCCTGGACTTCCTACCATAAGACAGCTATGTCCTCCCGAACACGCAATCTCAAGTGCTCTTTTCGCCTGCTGTTGCCCCTGAACATCACAAAAATCAAGTATTATTTCTTCTTCATCAGTATAATGATTTTCATCTGTATAAGGTGAAATTGTGTCCGATGAATTTATTATATCAAGCGCTTCTTTTAGTGTTTTTACGGGATATACATTAATCCCTTTGACAATTGACGCTTCATTTCTGTTGTCATATGGAACAATGATATTTTTACAGCCTGTTTTTTTAAGCTTGTCTGCCATAGGCAAAATTCCGCTTACTTCTCTTACCTCGCCATATAAAGAAAGCTCACCTAAAATTGCATAACTGTCAAGATTTTTAACATTTATATGCCCCAAAGCACTTAGCACAGCAACAGAAAGCGGTAAATCGTAGTGTGTGCCGTCTTTTTTCACAGATGCAGGTGCGAGATTTACAGTTATTTTATAAGATTTAAGCTGAAAACCGGAATTTTTTATAGCACTTTTTACTCTTTCTTTTGATTCTTTTATGGCAGCATCACCAAGACCTACAACATCAAAAGAAGGTATTCCGCCCGAAACATCCGCTTCAACCGTTACCTCATATCCGTCTATTCCGCTAATTCCTGCACTTTTAACTCTTGCAAGCACACACATTCACCTCACTCGCATTTTAAACTCTCAACAATTTTTATATCCGGCTCAACAGTTATTCCCTTGAAATTATCGTATATAACCATTCCCGGCTTTAAGTTTGAAGGTTTTTTCACATAGCGGACCTGTGTATAGTCAACATCCGCTTTCGTATCTTTTGATTTTTTTGAATAAAATGCTGCTATAATTGCAGCCTCCTCCAGAGTTTTATCAGGAACTTCACTCCCCTGACTCCTTATAACAACATGGCTGCCTGCACCGTTTCTTACATGAAGCCACAAATCATTTTTAGATGCAATTTTTAAAGTAAGCTCCTCATTCTGCCTGTTGTTTCTGCCGCATAATATCAAAAGACCGTCTGAAGACATAAACTCAAGCGGTTTTGAGACCGCATCTTTTTTCTTATGATTATTTTTTGTTTTCTCCTTTATATATTCTCCGAAAATAAGCTCCTCTTTTATTTCATCAAGTGATTTTAAATCGTTACATATCTCTACCGTATCACGAAGCTCCTCCAGATATTTAATCTCCGTTTCAAGCTCTTTTATCATTTCGGAAGAAATTTTTTCCATATTCTTTTCTTTATTATATTTTTCAAAATATTTTTTCGCATTTTTTGCAGGTGATATTGTTTCATCCAACGGCACTTTTATAAGCTCATTATTATCATAATAATTTTCAAGCACCGCTTCGTTTGCGTTCTTTGTAAGCTTATACAGATTTGCCGTTATAAGCTCTGCATAAATTCTGTATTTATCCTTTTTTTGTGCTTTTTTGATGTTCTTCTCGTGAATATCAAGTTTTTTTGCTTTCTTTGAAAGACTCTTTGAAATAACTGTATAAAGCATCTGCTTTTTTTCATCAAGCTTTCTTTTTTCTTCTTTAGACGAGTAAAAAAAGTCCACACATTCATTTACTGTATCAAAATATTTTTTTTCATAAAAATCGCTATACTGAGCTATGTCAAAAATATAGCAGTCCGAAGGCTGATTTGTCCTTTTGTCAATAAGCACAACCGGATTTTTTTCATAATTTTCGATTTTTGAAAGATATTCCTTTAATACAACAACTGCTTTTATCGGATCGTTTTCTGCTCTGTAAGTAATCTCCCGTGATAAAAGAGGCGACATTCCTTCAAAGCCCGACAATATAACATCAGAAAGCTCACCCTTTTGGGAAAGTATTTCAAGTATTTTCAAATTATCCGCTTCAAAAGGATTAGTTTTCTCTGATTTTGGCGGCTCTTCATAATAAAGCCCGGGAAGCACCTGCCTTTTTTCAGAAACTGTAAAATCAACTCTTGAAACACAGTCAATTATTCTCCCCGCGTCATCAGTGAGGATAATATTTGAATGTTTCCCCATAATTTCTACGATAAGTATTCTTTTTGTAGCCTCAAAAAGCTCATTGGTGCTTTCTACTTCTATTTTTAAAATTCGTTCGTTTTTAACGGTATATATATCGGTTATTTTTCCGCCCGAAAGGTGCTTTCTCATAAGCATACAAAACACAGGCGGAACATCAGGATTTTCAAATTTCTGATTTGTCAGGCAAACTCTCCCTTTTTGTGCATCGCACGAAACATAAAGACGGTAATTTCCGCCAAGAGAGCGTACTGTCAGTAAAACTTGAGTTTTTGACATCTGATATATTTTATCTATTCTTCCGCCGTTAAGTGTTTTTTTCAGTTCTTCAGCTAAAAAGCTCAGTATATTGCAGTCAAGTGCCATATTTCAAGCGCCTTTCTATTTTTTACATTATAATATCTGCGG
>CAZZPN010000083.1:0-5918 GCA_964655495.1 uncultured Oscillospiraceae bacterium | reverse complement strand
GAATTTTAAGGTTTTATATTCTTTTTTTGCGGTCTGGAGTTTTTTAACATCCCCTCTTACATTACCTTTGATTTAATCGGTATATTTTTCTTTATATTCATAAGGACTTATACCCACATGCTTTTTGAAAACATTGTTGAAATGAGAATTTCTTGTGTAACCTACATTGTTTGCAACATGGTAAACTTTGGAATCCTTTTCTTTCAAAAGCTCTTTTGCTTTCTCTATTCTGAATTCTGTTAAATATTGCAAAATCGTTTTTCCGGTTTCATTTTTGAATATAAGGCTCAGATATCTTGGTGAATAATTGATTTTTTTGCTGAGATATTCAGTAGTTATTCTATCCTGGTAATTTTCTGCTATTATCGTTTTTATTATCTCCACAACGCTGTTGCTGTTGTTATCTGTAATGTTGTCTGTCAAAAGCTCGTATGCAGCAAAAAAAATGTTATAGAGCAATTTTTTTGTGTTTGCTTCGGAATTGTATGAGGAAAGCTTGTTCCATATTTCAATTCCTGTCAGGTTTTCAAGTGACTTACCGTATTTGTTGAGATTTAATTCTATCGAATGTACAAAGCTGTAAGAGAATTTCTGGATATAAGTTCCGCTCAGATTAGGTGAACCGAGATAATGGTCAATAAGCTCAGTTACCTTGCTTTCGGACGGATTTAAAAGAAGTTTTTCGGTTTCGTTTACAATCTCTATAAGCTTAAAGGGAAATTCCGACTGTAAGCTGGTGTTATAGCTTATTACGGTTTTTTCCTGTGTAAATTCACTGTATGCAAGGGCATCTGTTGCCTGAACATACATAGAATTTAACTGCATAATATCCTTTTCCGTGTCACTTATACCGATTTTTACGCATATTCCGAAATTGGTCAGCACATAATCATAAAATTTATCAAATATTCCCGGTATATCAATGTTTTCACATCTTGCAATAAGTATGACAGCGATGGATTGTGCGTTGATTATCAGGGGATATAACTCGATACCGTCGTAATTAAGTTCCAAAATATATCTTGTAATCATGGACATCTCATATACACCGTCAGGCTGAGAATCAAAATAGGGATTATAATCCTCAATACCTATTACGGCAACGGCAATATATTTGAAATTTTGAAATTCATCAAAAAGTATATTTTCTGTCACATCAGACGGACTGAAAATAAGGTCCCGCAACTGTTTTTCAATTGCAAAGTTTTTTAGTTCTTCTGCTTTTTTCAGTTGTTTTTGAAGATTTTTTGTTTCCTTTACAGAGTTATATACTTTTTCCAGTGTTTGTAAAAATACAGCTTTTTTTATAGGCTTTAAGATATAACTTGCAGCATTATTCTCTATTGCAGTTATAAGATATTCCGGATTGTCATGACAGCTTACAAATATAACCTTTGTCTGCAGATTTTTTTCGTTTATGGCTTTTAAAAGGTCAATTCCGTTGAAATGAGGCATTTGTATATCTGAAATAATAATATCGGTTTTATTATCGCAAATATAATCAAGTGCATCTCTTCCGTTTGAAAAAACAGCAGAAACTTCAATATCAAGTCCGGATTGCTCAACTATACTGACAATATTTTTCTGTTCGATTTTATTATCTTCAGCAATAATAAGCTTCATGTCAATCTCCCCCCTTTTTCAGCTGATATAAGGCAATTTTACACAGGCGGTAAAAACATCCTTTTCTCTTTTGAATGTAATTCCGAAGTTTTCACCGTAATAAAGCTTTATTCTTTTCTGGATTACATAAAGAGCACTTTTTTTCTTTTCCGCAATAGTGTTTATATTTGAAATATCAATGTCTTCATCATAAAAATGATTATTTGAAACCTTTAAGAATATATTGTTCTCTTCTTTATCAATTCTGACATTAATAAAGGCAGTTTCTTCGTTTGTATTGTTTATCGAATGTATAAACGCGTTTTCCAATAAAGGCTGAAGCGTATCGGATAATATATAAATATCGAAAAATTCTTCTTCCACATCAAAAGAGTATGAAAAATCCTGTTCATAGGCAAATTTTAAAAGCGTTATATATATATCAAGTCGTTTCTTTTCATCAACTAATTTTGTTGCTGATGAGTTTTTATGGAAATTTTCTCTGTAATAATCGCTTAGTAAATCAATTGCTTCTTCCGCATTTTCATCGTTGCATTTGCATTTTATTGCAGAAAGATTGTTATAAAGAAAATGAGGGGATATCTTCTGACTAAGAATCTCAAGCTCATATTTCAGTATTTTTTCATTTTCGCTTTTTAGTTTTGAACTTAAATCATAAAGCTTGTTATGAATTTTGTAAAACTCATTTTTTTCGCTGTTAGCGTATGAAGGAATTTTGATATCATCAGTTTCAATTTCTTCTATTATGGAAGTAAGCTTATTTGTAAGGGTTCGGGATAAGATATTTATAAGTACAAATATGGTAACTGCCAGAAGAATGAACGATAAAGTAAACATAAATACCGTAAAGTAATTTTTTGCTTGTTCACTTTCTATGTTCTTAAAAATATAAAAAGTACCGTCAGTATAAGAGACGGGCATTTTGTAAGCATAGAAATTCTCAAGTCTGTTTTCTTTTAAGAACCTTTTTACATCAGGCACATTGTCTTTATCTGAAACGATAATAGGGGAGATGTTATTTTTTGTGTCCAGATAGTAAAAATATAATTTTTCAGACAAGATGTAGCTGTTGTTATCAAAAACGACCGATACCGGTACAGACATTTTAAGTAAATGACTGTTCTTATCATATAAAGCAGTATAGCGTTTATAAACTGTTAATGATGGCACATTATCAATCTTTTCAATCGTTACTCTTATATTTTCCGTATTACAGATATCTTCGATTTTGGATGTAGTTATTTTTTTGAGAAAATCAGTATCCTTCAAATTCGGATTTGTAGTATAAATAGTAAGCTTTTCAGAAGAAGCCAACGAAAAAAGTGTGTTCATTTCCATTATCTGAGTTTTCATTTCAAGCACTTCGGAGAGCTTTGGCATTTCTTCTACGGAAAGAATGTTCTTTAAGGTTTCAAAATTTGAAAGATAATTCAGCTTTGTTGTTATATTGTTAAGTGCTTCTTCAAGCTTTTTTCTCTGGTCGCTGTCAGCTATTTTTATTTTTTCTTCGATGCTTTTTTCTGTTTGAGAAAATGTATATGTTATTCCTATTGCAAACATAAATATTACAGGTATAAGAATACCAATGGAAAAAACGAGTGTGAGCTTATTTTTATATGAAGTTCTTATGCTTTTTAAAAATCTTTTGTAAAACATAATATCACAGTGCTTTCTATCTTTTTTCAACTGAATTATATTATAAAATTTCAAAATTGTCAAGACAAAAGAGCCCCCTTTTTTTAAACATAACCGAATTGGTCTGCCATTGTTCTCAATCGGTCAGTTGACTTTTTTTCGTATAATAAGTTAAAATGTTATTAAAGAAAAAAGAAAAAGAAAGGCTGGTAAAATATGGGCACAGTTGAAATTAAGAAAAAGGGTTTATGGACAGAAGTGAAGAAGAATAAATTTACATATCTGCTTCTTCTTCCTGCATTTGTACTTGTTGTGCTTTTTTGTTATGTGCCGTTCGGCGGAGTAAAAATTGCATTTCAGGACTACAATGTTTACCGTCCCGAATTAAGCGAATGGGTAGGATTTAGGAATTTTAAAGAAATTTTGTCAAACGACGGTATGCTTACTGCAATATGGAATACACTTTATTTAAGTATTCTGTCGCTTGTAATATGTTTCCCGACAGGAATTGTTTTTGCGCTTTTATTAAATGAATTGAAAGCCGGAAAATTCAAAAAAACAATTCAGACGGTGAGTTATCTTCCTCACTTTCTGTCGTGGATATCGGTTATAGGTATTGTTACAACACTCTATTCCCAATCGGGTATTATAAACGATATATGCGTTATGCTTGGCGCAAAAGAAAGAGTAATGTTCTTATCAAAGCAGGAGCTTTTCGTTCCTAATGTTATTATTCTTTCAATATGGAAGGAAATGGGCTGGAGCTCAATTATCTATTTAGCTGCTATTGCAGGAATAGATGCTTCTTTATATGAAGCAGCAATAATTGACGGTGCCGGAAAATTCCGCCAGGTCTGGAGTATCACCATTCCTTCAATTATGCCAACAGTAATAATTATGCTTATTATGAAAATGGGTTCACTTTTCACAAGTAACTTTGAGCTTATATACGGTCTTCAGAATCCGTTTGTTGATTTTGAGGTTGTAAACACGATTATATATAAAAACGGTATCGAAGGCGGAGATTATTCCACCACGACAGCATTCGGACTTTTCCAGGGTGTAATTAACCTCGTTTTAGTATTGGGAGCTAATTACTTCTCCAAAAAGACAACCGATGTAGGCTTATATTAAAATGCGGAGGGAATATGAAATGAAAATTAAAAAATCAATGGGCTATAGAATATTTACGGTAATAAATGTTATTATAATGATATTTATAGGTATTGTAATGCTTTTTCCGTATCTTAATGTAATTGCAAAGGCGTTCAACGAAGGTGCCGATACGGCAAGAGGCGGAGTAACCTTATTCCCAAGAGCGTTCACAATGGAAAATATAAAAACGATTGTAACGGAAGCTTCGTTTGCAAATGCACTTTTTGTATCGGTAAGCCGTGTTGTTATAGGAGTTATTCTTGGAATAATCGTTCAGTTTTCTGCGGCATATGCACTTGCAAAAAGAAAATTTCCGTTTAAATCTTTTATAACAATTCTTTTTATCATACCGGGTTACATATCGGCAGGTCAGATACCGAGCTATGTTCTTATGGCTGACCTTAAGCTTATAAACAATTTCTGGATATATATATTGCCAACGCTTTTTAGCTTCTATAACATTATAGTATTCAGAACATTTATACAGTCAACCGTTCCTGATAGTTTACCCGAAGCAGCACTCATCGATGGTGCAAATGAGCTTACAATTATGTGGAAAATAGTGCTTCCGCTTTGTAAACCTGTTCTGGCAACAGTTGCTCTTTGGATAATGGTAGGGCAGTGGAACGACTGGACAACAACACTTGTCTATATAAGAAAATCCAATCTTTTCACACTTCAGTATAAGATGATGGAGCTTGTAAAGGAAAGTGAGAGAATGACAAAGCTTATTGAAGCAGCAAGACAGGCAGGTCAGGATATAAGCGATATGCCTGTTCCGACAAGTGAATCTTTAATTTCGGCTCAGGTAGTTGTAAGTACATTCCCGATTATATGCGTATATCCTTTCTTACAGAAATATTTTGTAAAAGGTATTATGCTTGGTGCGGTAAAAGGATAATGGAACAAATTTTTATAACTTGCGTCAAAAATTTATGATATATATAAATTCTGAAAGGAAAAAATTATTATGAAAACAAAAAAACTTTTATCATTAGCCCTCGTGGCATTACTAGTTCTCAGCGTACTTTCCGGCTGTGGAAGTAAAAAAGAAGAAGCAGCAGCAGTGGATTTTGGAGATATTGAGCTTGTAGAGTTCTCCAAATATAAAGACAGCGACGATATCCCTGACTGGCAGGGCGAAAAATTAAAGCTTACTGTATGGTCAGGCGCAAACGGTCCTAACTCTCAGTATATGGGAAAAATTTCATCAGATGATGTGGTAACACCTGAAATTTTGAGAATAACAGGTGTTGAGTTTGATAAAGAAAACTCTTTTGATAACGGCGGAAGCTCATTTGATGCCCGTATTGCTAAAATGATTGCGGCAGAAGAATATCCTGATATGGCAGTATCTATTCCGGACCTTACAGGTCTTGTGGATAAAGGCGTATTATACAGACTTGACGAAATTATTGAAGAATATGCACCGAACATCTATAAGCTTTTTGGACCTGATTCAAAGGTTTACGGTGACTCATGGAAAAAGCAGATGGAAACCTACG
>CAZZPN010000082.1:0-5986 GCA_964655495.1 uncultured Oscillospiraceae bacterium | reverse complement strand
CTATGGCGCCATATATGCTTTTTTAACCAGCCTTGATATTATACAATATAATTATAAAAAAGTCAATACTTTTTTGGAATTTTTTGAAAAAAGTTTTTTAAAGTTTTTTAAAATGTTTTTATTTATGTATATTATACGATAGAATATAAAAAAATATGCACAAATAAAAACGCTTTGATAGTTTTATGTATAAATTATTAAATTTTAGAAATTAATAAAATTAGAAAGGATGATTTTTTTATGAAAGATAAAATTTTTGGTGTTCTTCAGCGTATCGGACGGTCATTTATGCTCCCGATAGCTATCCTTCCGATTGCAGGACTCTTTTTGGGAATAGGTGGCTCATTTACAAACGAAACTATGCTCGAAACATACGGGCTTACCAATATAATGGGTAAGGGTACATTTATTTATGATGTTCTTCTTGTATTGAGTGCAGCAGGGTCGGTTGTGTTTGATAACTTGCCTCTTATTTTTGCTATTGGTGTTGCTATTGGTATGGCAAAAAGTGAAAAAGCTGTTGCCGCACTTTCAGGTGCTATCGCTTTTTTAATTATGCACGCATCAATCGGAGCGCTTATACAGGCAAACGGTGGAGTTGAGAATATGTTAAGCGGCTCAACTGCATCAGTTTTAGGTATAACTTCGCTTCAGATGGGGGTTTTCGGTGGTATAATAGTTGGTCTTGGCGTTGCCGCACTTCATAACAGATTTTATAAAATTCAGCTTCCTCAAGTATTATCATTTTTTGGCGGTACAAGATTTATTCCGATTATTTCAGGTATCGTGTATCTTATTGTCGGAATAATTATGTTCTTTATCTGGCCTACAATACAGATGGGAATTAACGCGCTTGGAAACCTTGTATTAAATTCCGGATATATTGGAACATGGATTTACGGTATTTTAGAGCGTGCACTTATCCCGTTCGGACTTCATCATGTGTTTTATCTTCCGTTCTGGCAGACAGCGCTTGGTGGTGTTTATGAAGTTGGTGGTAAGCTTGTTGAAGGTGCGCAGAATATATTCTTTGCTGAGCTTGGAACACCGGGAATAGAGCATTTTAATGTAAATGCTACAAGATTTATGGCAGGTAAATTCCCGTTTATGATATTTGGTCTTCCGGGTGCGGCGTTTGCGATGTACAGATGCGCAAGAACAGAAAAAAGAAAAGTGGCAGGTGGTCTTTTATTATCAGCAGCGCTCACTGCGATGCTTACCGGTATAACAGAACCGATTGAATTTACCTTTTTATTCGTAGCACCACTTCTTTATATTATCCATTGTATTTTTGCAGGACTTTCATTTATGCTTATGCACCTTCTTAATGTTGGCGTAGGTATGACTTTCTCCGGAGGTATTATAGACTTGTTCCTTTTTGGTGTATTACAGGGGAATGCAAAAACAGACTGGATTAATGTTATTTGGGTTGGACTTATTTATTTTGTAATCTATTATTTTGTATTCAGCTATTTGATTATAAGACACCCGGTAGAGAAGAAGATAATGAAGAAACAAAGCTTTACACAAGAAAAGATGTTGAAGCAAGAAAAAATGAAAATAACGAGAAAAATAATAAAAATGCATTATCTGAAATGATATTATCAGGATTGGGTGGTAAAGACAATATTTCTGACTTAGACTGCTGTGCTACAAGATTAAGAATAACCGTTCATAACCCTCAAACTGTTTCAGAAGCTATCCTAAAACAAAGCGGTGCAGCAGGTGTTATCAAAAAAGGAAACGGCATACAGGTAATTTACGGTCCGAAGGTAACAGTTATTAAATCAGACCTTGAGGATTATATTAAAAATATAAAGGACGATAAAGCCACAACTGCAAACCAAAAAATTTCTACAACAGATGTTTATGCTCCTTTAGAGGGGAAAGTAATTCCGTTAAAAGAAATAAATGATGAAGCTTTTTCCTCGGGTATGCTCGGAAACGGAATCGGAATAATTCCGAAAGACGGAAAAGTTTATGCTCCCGTATCAGGAAAAATTGATAATATATCCGATTCAAAACACGCTATCGGTATAAAAAGCGACAACGGCGAAGATATTCTTATTCATATCGGAATTGATACTGTAAAATTAAACGGCGAACCATTTAAAATTCTTGTAAAAGAAAATGAAGTTGTAAGAAAAGGGCAGCTTATATGCGAAGCTGACATCGAAAAAATCAAAAAATCAGGCTTTGATACCACAACTCCTGTTCTTATATGCTCAGGTGAAAAAATAAAAGATATTAAATACGGAGATGTAACAAAAGACACAGTCATTTTAAAAACTGAAAAGTAAATTTATTTGTTAAAAGTAAAAAGAACACAAGATAAAAATTGTGTTCTTTTTTACTTGACTTTTGATTTTTTCTATGATACAATTAGAAAAATTTGATGTGAAAGGTGTAATAAAAATGAATATAAATGATTTTTTAAAAAAAGAAAATGAAAAACCTCTTGATAATATTATATCAGACGGCGGTTTTTGCGGAATATTCAGAAAAATCGGTTGTATAGGAGACAGTCTATCATCGGGAGAAATGGAATCAATGGATGAAAACGGAGTAAGAAATTGGCATGATTATTACGAATATTCGTGGGGACAGTTTATGGCTCGTGATATAGGATGTGAAGCACTCAACTTCTCTAAAGGTGGAATGTGCGCAGAGGAGTATTGTGAGAATTTTGCAACTGCAAACGATTTCTGGAGTCCCGAAAAAAGATGTCAGGCTTATATTATTGCTATGGGAGTTAATGATATATCAAAGCTTGGAACAGATTTGGGAAGTATTGATGATGTATGTAAGGAAAACTGGAAAAATAACAAAAAATCTTTTGTGGGGTATTATGCACAGATTATACAGAGATTAAAGGAAAATCAACCTCAGGCAAGATTTTTTCTTGTAACAATTCCTGATGACCTTAATAAACAGAGAAAAGAAGCAGAAGACAGACACAGAGAATTGTTATATGAACTTGCAGAGCTTTTCAGCTATACATATGTTATTGATTTAAGAAAGTATGCTCCTGTGTATGATGAAGAATTTAAAAAGAATTTTTATCTTGGCGGACATCTTAACGCAGCAGGATATCGACTTACCGCTAAAATGTTTGAAAGTTATATTGACTATATAATAAGAAGTAATATGGAGGATTTTCTTCAGGTTGCATTTATAGGAAAACCTGTACACTATGTAGGAGAAAAATGGTAAAATACAGGGACTGTAAAAAAATTGTTTTTTTACAGTCCCTTTTTTACAACAAATGTTCTGGTTTAAAAGCACTTGTGTTACTATTTTGCAATTCTTAATTTATAAGCAGCTTTCTGCGGTGGAATACTTCTTGTTGTCATTGATGAAACAACACCTGAGATTTCATCACCTTTTTCAAGCTTTGTAAGGTTGCCTTCTTCGCCGTCCTGGTTAAGAACATAAGTTTCTTCTCCAATGTTGAGAGCTGTAAGATTATTATTTTCATCTGTAATAATTATCTGTGTAAGCTTTTCTTCTTCATAAACAAGCTCTTCAACTTTTCCGCTTATAAGTTCATTTGAGTTTTCAGCGGTTTTAACGATTTTAACAGCGTTTGTCATTGGTGGCAAGCTCATTGTCATAGCAGGGCCGTACTGAACGAGAATTTTGTTTTCATTTGTGATTTCATCAAATTTAACTGCGTTTCCTTCTTCGTCTTCAATTACTGTTTCATCTGTTATGTTAAGAACAACATTTCCGATTTCGAAATCGAATACAGTAAGTTTGTTTTCAGCTTTTTCAACGAAAAGAACTTCTTTTAAAGGAATTTCAACTTCGTTTACTTTAACGATTTTTACTGCATTTGTGATAGCAGGTAAGCTTAATGTCATAGCTTCATCATACTGAACTAATATATTTGAATCAACTGTGATGTCTTCGAATTTGAGAGCGTTTCCGTTTTCGTCTTCAAAGATTGTTTCTTCTGTAATATTAAGAACAATTTCTCCTCTTTTTTTATCTTCAACTGTTATTGTGTTATCTTTTATTTCGATAATTGAAACAGCATTTAATTTTGTTTCTTCACCGTAAACTACATAGATGTCATCTTCTCTTGATTCATAAGTACCTTTTAAAATTTCATCAATAAAGTTAAGCGGAACATAAGTTCTGTCGTTTATAAGCTTTGGAGCAGTTCCGAGCATAAGGGGAGCAGTTCTTGAAAATGTATATCCATCTTCAAAAGGTGTGCAAGTGATGTAGATAGGCATTTTTACAAGCTCAATTCTTTTTGCTTCCTCCTGCCAGATTACTTCAAAGCCTAAGTGTTCGCAAAGAGCTCTTAACGGAAGCATAACTGTATTATCTTCTACATAAAGCTTTGCGCCTGTATCGTTTCCGTTAACAAAAAGTGTTGAAGTTTCGTTTGCATTTGCAGCTGAAGCAGCAGATGATAAAAGTGTTGCAGACAAAAGTGTGCTCGCGATAATTGATTTTAATTTCATAATTATATTTTCCTTTCTTTTTCTAATCACTCTAAAAGTGATTTAATTGTATTTTCTAATTCTTTTTCTTCGATTTTTCCGGCTGTAATTTTAATACCGGTATCATTTCTTTTTAAATAAGCATTATAAGTGCCTTCGTTCAAGGTTATAACAACATTATTATTGTTTATAACGCTTTTTTTATAAGTTTCATTATTTAAAAAACTATCAATTTTATTTGTCTTTTTTGTTGTGGTTATCATTATGAAACGCTCATAAGTTTCTTCATAATAATATGTGTTTTCATCATTTAAGATTTCGCCTGTTTGAGAATCCTTCTCGATTACAAAACTGTCTGTCGGATAAAGTGCCATATTTACGGGGATATCAGCGATTTCTTCGGGAGAAAAGCCAAGATATCCTTCATATTCTTCTTTTGTCATATCTTCGTAAATACTTTGATTTACTTCTTTTGCAGCACTGCCGGAAGCAACAAGCGGAGCCGAGCGTGATTGAATAGCTGCATCATTTTGGAAATCTTGTACAGTATTAACATTCCATAAAACTGTAATAGAATCCGAAAGTGCTTCTGTTTCGGGAGCAAAAACTTCATTTTGTACCGTTTCGTCTTTTGAAAGCTTTTTTGTTTCATCTGTAACATTTTTTTGAGCTTTATTATAAGTATTTACTTCTTCGACAGACTCTTTTGTTTTTTCTTGGGCTTTTTCTTCGGTTGTTTCGTTTTTTTCAGCAAGTTTTATTTCATTTTTTTCTTCCTTTTGTAAAACTGAAGCTTGATTTAAGGTATCTTCAGATTTTAAAGCGTTGTACGCTGTTAAAGAAGTGGTAATTACCATTACGGCAGCTGCCGCATATAAGTACGGATAAAAACTTTTTTTCGTATGTTTCGTATTTTTTGTAAGTTTTGCCGATTCTTTTTTATTTCTAAGCTCATAATCGGCTGTGGCAAGTATTTTTTGAAGGAGTTCTTTATCAGGAACTATTTCATTATGAGCTTCTTTATATTTATCCTTAAACATCCAAAAAACCTTCCTTCAATTTAGATTTTAAAAGCTCTCTGCCTCTGTGGAGTTGGGATTTTACCGTTGATTGCTTTATCTTTAAATATTCTGCTATCTGCTCTATGGATAAATCTTCGTAGTAAAAAAGGTGAATAACCGTTCGGTATTTTATCGGAAGCTCTGCCACTGCATAGTAAATATCACTTTTTTCTTCCGTTTCAAAAACGATATCTTCATTAAGAGGCTCTGTTTTTTTGAACCATGAACTGTTAAAAACATTTTTACTGCAATTTATCGTTACTCTTATCAACCATGCTTTGACATGCTCCTCATTTTCGAAGGTCTTGTCCGCTTTTATAAAGCGTAGGAATACTTCCTGAACAACATCTTCAGCGTGATTTTTATCTTTTGTTTGTGATAAGGCGAGGTGATAAACCATATCAAAGTATTTTTCAATTATTGTATGCTCCCAAACGCCTGCGCAGTTCGTTTCGTGCATTCCAATTTACC
>CAZZPN010000081.1:0-6061 GCA_964655495.1 uncultured Oscillospiraceae bacterium | reverse complement strand
ACCTTATGATTTCCCATAATTTTAACATAGTAAAAAGTGTAAGAATAAAAATAAATCACTCCCTCCTTGCCAAAAAAGGCACAAAAATTTCAGATATAAAAGAAATTTTTTCACACGAGCAGGCGATTGCACAATGCGAAAGCTTCTTAAAAACATTAAACGGTGTTAAAATAACAAGATGCGAAAATACAGCTCAGGCAGCTAAAATGGTTTCGGAAAGCGAGCGTAATGATGTTGCGGCGCTTTCTTCTCACAACTGTGCAGAGCTTTACAGCTTAGAATGTTTAAAAAGCTGCGTACAGGACAATCAGAACAATCACACAAGATTTGTGTGCATTTCTAAAAATCTCGAAATTTACCCCGGTGCAGACAAAACAACTCTTATGATGGTGCTTCCTCATAAGCCGGGTTCACTTTATAAAGTTCTTGCGAGATTTTATGCACTCGGAATCAATCTTATCAAGCTTGAAAGCCGACCTATTCCGGAGAGAGATTTTGAATTTATGTTCTATTTTGACCTTGAAACTTCAATCTATTCCGAAGAATTTGCAAGACTTATATGTGAAATTACAGAAATTTGTGAAGATTGCAAATACTTAGGCAGTTATACGGAGGTTGTATAATGGAAAACCGAAAATTCGGACTTTTAGGAAAAAAACTTTCCCACAGCTTCTCCCCTGCCATACATAATATGCTTGGAAGCTACGAATATAAGCTTTATGAAAAAGATGAGGTCGGGCATTTTTTAAAAACCTGTGACCTTTCGGGAATGAATGTAACTATACCTTATAAAAAAGATGTTATTCCATACTGCACATACTTATCCGAAACTGCAAAAAAACTCGGAAGCGTAAATACTCTTATAAAAGAAGCTGACGGTTGGCATGGTGATAACACCGATTATTACGGCTTTTGTTATATGGTTAAGAAAAGCGGCATTAACCCCGAAGGAAAAAAGGCAATCGTTCTTGGAAGCGGCGGAGCTTCGCTCACAGTAATACACGCACTTTATGATATGGGCGCAAAAGAAGTTACAGTTATTTCAAGAACGGGTGAAAATAACTATGAAAACATAAATCTTCATTATGATGCAGATATTATTGTTAATACCACACCGGTGGGAATGTACCCCGATAATATGAACTCTCCGATTAAGCTTTCGGATTTTAAAAGCTGTGTTGGAGTTATTGACCTTATATACAATCCTATAAAAACAAAGCTTCTTCTTGATGCCGAAAACTTGGGGATAATAAATACAAACGGACTTTCTATGCTTGTTGCACAGGCAAAAAAAGCGGCAGAGCTTTTCTTTAAAAAGAGCATTTGCGACTCTTGTATTGACTTTATCGAAAAAAGCCTACATAAAAAGTCTGTTAATATTATTCTTATCGGTATGCCCGGATGCGGAAAAAGCACGACGGGAAAGGTTCTTTCCGAAATGACAGGAAGAATGCTCATAGACTGCGATGAAGAAATCGTAAAATACAAAAATATGTCCATCCCCGAAATTTTTGAAAAAGAAGGCGAAGATGCTTTCAGAAAAGCCGAACACGAGGTAATCAAAGAAGTATCCAAAAAAACAGGCTGTATAATTGCAACGGGCGGCGGATGCGTTACAAGAGAAGAAAATTATCCGTATCTTAAACAAAACGGAATTATATTCTGGATAAAAAGAGATATTACAAAGCTTGATATATCCGGGAGACCTCTCTCGCAGAAAAATAAGCTTTCCGAAATGTATGAAAAAAGAAAACCGCTTTATGAAAAATTCAGTGATTATATAATTGAAAACCATAAATCTCAGTTAGAAGCGGCACAAATGATAAAGGAGAAAATACTGTAATGAAAATACTTGTTATAAATGGGCCCAACTTAAATATGCTTGGCATAAGAGAGCCTGATATTTACGGAAAAGAAACATATAAAGATTTAAAAGCATACATAGTAAATGAATGTAAAAAAGAAGATGTTATGGTTGAAATATTTCAGTCTAACCACGAAGGTGCGATAGTTGACAAAATACAAAGTGCTTACGGAAGTTTTGACGGTATTATAATAAACCCTGCCGCTTATACGCATACAAGTGTAGCAATCCTTGATGCTCTTAAGGCAGTTAGCTTACCGACAGTCGAAGTGCATTTATCGGATGTATCAAAAAGAGAAGAATTCAGGAGCATTTCATATGTAAGACAGGCTTGTATCGAAACCTTTGCAGGCTACGGCTTTGAAGGGTATAAAAAAGCACTTCTCTCACTTAAAGCTTATAAAAAAGGAGAATAAAAATGCTTGGTGTAACAGCTAATGCTCTTACAGTTATCTTAGGAGCACTTATAGGAACTGTATTCAGAAAATATATCCCAAAAAATTTGGGTGATGTTCTTTTAAAAGCAATCGGTCTTTGCGTTATCTACATCGGAATTGACGGTGCTTTAAACGGAGAAAACACCCTTATTCTTATAATAAGTATCGTTATAGGAACTATGATAGGAACTTTGCTAAAGCTGGAGGACAGATTTTACCGTTTTTCAGAAAATATCGAAAAGAAGCTTGTAAAAGACACTTCCTCCTCAAAAGACAGCTTAGCATCAGGCTTTATAAGTGCCTCACTTCTTTTTTGTGTAGGTGCAATGGCAGTTATAGGCTCACTTCAGGCAGGTATATCGGGCGATAATACTATGCTTTATACAAAATCTATTTTAGACGGAATTTCCTCAATCGTCTTTGCCTCAACTATGGGAATCGGCGTGTTTTTTTCTTCAATCGTAGTATTTTTGTATCAGGGCGTTATTGCGTTACTCGCAAATATAGTTTCGCCGTATCTTACAGATGCCTGTATAAACGAAATGACCTCAGCCGGCTCAATTCTTATTATGACAATCGGATTTAATATGCTTGGAATTACGAAAATAAAAATAATGGATATGCTTCCGGCAGTCTTTATACCAATTATAATTTTTTTGTTTATATAAAATAATCACCCGTCATAAAACGGGTGATTATTTTATTATTATTAAAGATAATTTGCAACTGTTTTTAGTCCTTGAGTTTCACAAAGTCCAAACATTATATTCATATTCTGAACTGCCTGACCTGCCGCACCTTTTATTAAGTTATCTATTGTGCTTGTAACGATAACTCTTTTTAGTCTTTTATCAACTTTTAATCCGATATCAATATAGTTTGAGCCGTTTACATGCTTTGATTCAGCAATAACGCCTTCGTCGCATATTCTCACAAACGGACAATCCTTATAGAATACCTTATATGCCTCTAAAAGCTGTGCATCTGTATAATCATCGGTAAGATTCATATAAATTGTAGCGTATATGCCTCTTTTCTGCGGAATAAGGTGAGGAGTAAAGCTTACCATAACCTCTCTGCCTGCTGCCTTTGAATATTCCTGTTCAATTTCCGATGTATGACGGTGAGTTGCCACCTTATAAGCCTTCATTGTTTCAGTACATTCAGTAAAATGGAATGCCTGAGCTAAACCTCTGCCTGCACCGCTTACACCTGATTTTGCATCTATAATTATATTCTCAGTTGAAACAAATCCGTTTTTAATAAGAGGAACTGCACCTAAAATCGAAGCTGTTGTATAGCAGCCCGGATTACCTATTAAGCGGGCATTTTTAATTTTATCTTTATAAAGCTCGCAAAGTCCATACACAGATTCTTTAAGAAGCTCTTTATTTTTATGCTCTGTTTTATACCATTTTTCATATACTGCTACATCGTCATATCTGTAATCACCGCTTAAATCAACGATTTTAACATCTTTTTTATAAAGCTGTGCAATTATTTCATCAGAAGCTCCGTGGGGAAGTGAAGTGAAAACTACATCACATTTTTCCTCTATTTTATCACAGTTAAGCTCCTCAAGCTCAATTTCACATATATTCTTAAAATTAGGATAAATGTCCGAAATCTTTTTACCCACACTGCTTCCCGAAACAAGCGTTGTTACTTCTACATCAGGATGATTTGTGAGTAATCTTAAAAGTTCAATTCCGGCATAACCTGTTACACCTAGTATTCCTGCTCTTATCATTGTTATTCTCCTTTACTGTTTAGCTCTTGCTTTTGCTCTGAGCGAATTATTAAGTATTCTCTTTCTTATTCTTAAGCTTTCCGGAGTAACCTCCAAAAGCTCATCATCATTTAAAAATTCCAAAGATTCCTCTAAACTTAATTTTCTGTACGGCGTCAGCTTAAGCGCATCATCACTTCCTGAAGCACGGGTGTTTGTAAGGTGTTTTGTTTTGCAAACATTTACATTTATATCCTCCGTTTTTGGAGAAAAGCCTACAACCATACCTTCATATACCTCAACACCTGCAGGAATAAAAAGTGTTCCCCTTTCCTGCGCATTGAAAAGTCCGTAAACAACTGCTGTTCCCGTTTCAAATGCAACAAGCGAGCCTGTAAATCTTTTCTGAATATCGCCTTTATATGGCTGATATTCATGAAAAACAGAGTTAAGAACACCTTCGCCCTTTGTATCAGTAAGAAATTCACTCTTATATCCGAAAAGTCCTCTTGAAGGAATAAGAAATTCAAGACGCATACGGTTTCCAACCGGTGCCATCTGCTGAAGTTCAGCTTTTCTGAGTCCCATTTTTTCCATAACGGAACCAACAGCATCTTCAGGAACATCCAAAAGAAGCTTTTCGATAGGCTCGCACAAAACTCCGTCAATTTCCTTATATAACACCTTAGGCGTACTTACAGAGAATTCAAAGCCTTCTCTTCTCATTGTTTCAATAAGAATAGAAAGGTGCATTTCACCTCTGCCGCAAACACGGAAGCTGTCCGTTGTCTCACCATCTGAAACTCTTAGTGAAACATCTTTCAAAAGCTCTTTTTCAAGTCTGTCCTTAATCTGACGGGAAGTAACAAACTTACCTTCTCTACCCGCAAAAGGACTGTTATTTACGCTGAATGTCATCTCAACGGTAGGCTCACCGATTTTAACAAATTCGACAGGCTCGGGGTTAGAAACGCATGTAACTGTTTCGCCGATTGTAATATCCGTTATACCCGAAAAAGAAACAATATCTCCGACTTTAGCTTCCGAAACCTGTGTTTTCCCAAGTCCCTCAATCTGATATAGATTAACGATTTTTCCTCGTCTTGCAGGTCGTCTTTCGTGGTAATCGCACACCGTAACCTCACTGTTTGCCTTTATTACACCTCTTTCAACTCGTCCGATTGCAATTCTTCCGACATAGTCGTTATAGTCTATGGAAGAAACAAGAAGCTGTAAATCTCCGTCAGGATCGCCCTCGGGTGCAGGCATATAGCTTATTATTTTTTCAAAAAGACAGTCGAAATTCTCTCCTGCAACATTCGGCGAGTATGAGGCTGTGCCGTCTCTTCCCGAACAATAAAGTATAGGACTGTCAAGCTGTTCATCGTTTGCATCAAGCTCTAAAAGAAGCTCTAACACTTCTTCACCTACCTCATCAAGTCGTGCGTCAGGACGGTCTATTTTATTTATTACAACAATAATTCTGTGTCCGAGCTCTAATGCTTTCTGCAGAACAAATCTTGTCTGCGGCATAGGACCTTCTGCGGCATCAACAAGAAGTAAAACGCCGTTAACCATTTTTAAAATACGCTCAACCTCACCCGAAAAATCGGCATGTCCGGGAGTGTCGATAATATTTATTTTTACTCCGTTATATGTTGCCGCTGTATTTTTGGCAAGAATAGTAATGCCTCTTTCTTTCTCTAAAGCATTATTATCCATTACCCTTTCTTCAACCTCCTGGTTGTCCCTATATACGCCGCCCTGCTTTAAAAGCTGGTCAACCAAAGTTGTTTTACCATGGTCAACATGGGCAATTATCGCAATATTTCTTAAATCTTCTCTTATCATTGTGTATCTCCCTCCGTTTAGTCTGCCTTGTTATAAACCTTCAACATCTTGTCCCTTACTTTCCAGAGCTTTTTAGACAAATCCACATAATATGTATGCGGATTTTCAAGTCTTGTTACTTCATCCCACAAGGTATCAACCTGCTCATCGCAATATTCCTTAATTTCTTTGACAGACGGG
>CAZZPN010000080.1:0-6100 GCA_964655495.1 uncultured Oscillospiraceae bacterium | reverse complement strand
CATTCGTCTGATAACTTCAACCTCGTCAACAGACTCAACTCTCATACCAAGATATTCTTCGATAAAGTCAACATCAATGATAGAGCCGCCAATACCCATACAGATTGAACCAATCTGCAAGTATGATTTTCCTCTCATTGTAGCCGCTGCTACTGCTGCACGACCGAATCTGAGAAGCTTTTCTGCAACATCTGCAGGAATTTTATCTGATTCGTCCATGTTCTGAACATCATGTCCGTAAATACCAAAAGCAGGAAGTCCTTTCTGTGCGTGTGAAGCTAAAACTGCTGCCAAATAAACAGCACCCGGTCTTTCAGTACCGTTAAAGCCCCATACAGCCTTGATTGTATTTTTGTCCATATCCATTGTTTCTGAACCATAGCACCAGCAAGGAGTAACTGTAAGAGTGATATCTACGCCTTCTTTTTTAAACTTATCAGCACAAGCTGCAGCTTCTGCAACTCTACCGATTGTTGTATCAGCGATAACAACCTTTACAGGTTCACCGTTTGAATATTTAAGATTTTCTTCAAATAATTTTGCAGCAGCTTTTGCCATGTTCATTGACTGGTCTTCCAAAGATTCTCTAACCTTAAGAACACCTCTTCTGCCGTCAATAGTAGGTCTTATGCCAATTACCGGATAAGAACCGATTAATCTGTTTTCTGCCATTTTAAATTTCCTCCATTTTTTTATTTTATATTAATATAATTTAATACAACCCTTAATATAATTGCTATTATGCTTTTTAAAGAATTTCAAGATATTTCTTAAAAGCGTCTTCCCAAATCTCAATATCTTTAGGCTCGTAAGTCTTTGTTTCCTCTGAGTTTGAGATAACTTTTCTTGCTTCCCACATATCCTTTATGTCACCACTTGCGATAAGCTGAGCTGCAACATTTCCAAGTGCAGTTGCTTCGATAGGTCCTGCAATTACTTTAGTGTTACAAGCGTTTGCAGCGAGCTGACAAAGAAGCTTATCTTTTGTTCCTCCGCCAACAATATGAATTGAATCATATTCTTTCTGTGTAACATCCTTTATTTCTTCAAAAGCTTTTCTGTATTTGAGTGCAAGGCTTTCGTATATAATTCTCATAACCTGGCCTCTGTTTTCAGGAACATACTGATTTGTATTTTTGCAATATTCCTTAACGAATTTCGGCATATTGCCCGGTTTTCCGAATGTAGGATAATCAGGGTCAATGAATGCTTTGAAAGATTCTTCCGAAAGTGCTTCTCTTTCCAAGTCAGCATAGCTTACATCGAAGCCTTCTCTTATCCACTGGCGTCTTGATTCCTGAATAAGCCAGAGTCCCATAATATTTTTAAGGAATCTTATCTTATCGCCATAGCCCCCCTCATTTGTGAGGTTATAACCAACTGATTTTTCGTTTATGTAAGGAACATCTGTTTCAGTACCGAAAAGCGACCAGGTACCGCAGCTTACATATATAAAATCTTTTTTATCGGTTGGAACAGCCAATACTGCAGAAGCAGTATCGTGTGAGCCTATTGCACAAACAGGTGCAGATTCGATTCCAAGTTCTTCGCAAATCTCAGGAAGAATCATTCCTTTCGTTGTTCCCGGTTTTACAATTTCAGGGAAAATATGCTTTGGAATACCGAGCTTTTCAATAATCTCAAAATCCCATTCTTTTGTTTTGTAGTTAAGAAGCTGTGTTGTTGAAGCGTGAGTATATTCAACAGTTTTAACTCCTGTTAAGAAATATGCAAACAAATCCGGAATAAGAAGGAATTTATCCGTTCTCTCAAGCACTTCAGGTCTGTATTTTGCAAGATAATAAAGCTGGAAGATTGTATTGAGTGATGCAAACTGATTTCCTGTACGCTCGTAAAGTTCTTCTTTCGGAATGATTGCAAACACTTCTTCCATCATATTGTCAGTTCTTGAATCTCTGTAATGAACAGGATTTTCAATAAGCTGACCGTTTTTATCAAGAAGACCGAAGTCAACACCCCAGGTATCAATACCGATGCTGTCAAAACCACCGTTATGATGTGCCTGCAGGATTCCCTGTTTTATTTCGTGAAATAATCTTAAAGCGTCCCAGTAAAGTGTTCCGTGAATATTTACAGGGTCATTTGAAAATCTGTGAACTTCCTTAAGAGATATTTTATTGTTTTCATAAGTACCGATTATAGCTCTTCCCGAGGAAGCACCAAAATCGAATGCCAGAACTTTTTTTGCCATAATGTTCTTCCTTTCATTTTTTATCTGTATTCAACTTTATTTGATTTAAGAACTTTCTTAAATTTTTCGTCAAGATTATTATCAGTTATCAGATAATCTATATCTGAAAAATTAGCGAGCTTTATACAAGCCACTCCGTCAAACTTGCTTTTATCAACTAAGCAGTATCTTTCTTTTGAATTTTTTATCATAGCTGACTTTATCTGAAACTCAACATCGTTTGACTCTGTCACACCGTGTTTCGGATCGACACGCTTACTGCTGAAAAATATTTTATTTGCGCACAAATTATTCTCAATGTTTCTAAGAGCAATTTCGCCTACAAAAGATAAGTTTTTCATATCAAGCGTTCCGCCGGTTGAAATTACCTTTATCTTTTCACAAGCCTGAAGTTCATTTATTATAAGCAAATTATTTGTAATTACTGTGATATTTTCAAATTCTTTTAAGAATTTTGAAAACTGATATGATGTTGTTGAGCTGTCTAAGAAAATTGTATCGCCCTGTCTTACAAACTGAATTGCTTTTTTGGCTATTGCCACTTTTCCTTCAGTATTAAGACCGCTTCTTTTTTCCAAAGACAAGTCAAGTGTTGCTTCTTCATAAAGAACAGCACCACCGTGAGTACGCCTGAGCTGTTCAGATTTTTCAAGCTTTTCAAGGTCTCTTCTTATAGTTTCAACCGTTACTCCGAAAGATGCGGCGAGATCATTAACCATAACGCTCCCGTCTTTATAAAGAGCTTCCATTATTTTTTTCTGCCTTTCAAGTGCAAACAAACTATCCCCACCTTCCCAAAATAATTATTTAAAAAAAGCAAAAAAGCATACAGCCGAAGAACTGAACGCTCTTAGGTCGTATGCCGGTTATTTACTGGATATATTGCCACAAATCCTCATGCGGTGAAGCAATAACAGCCCTATCAACAAGTGTACCGCTCTCTTTTGAATTAATCGCACCTGCATCAACAGCCGCATTTACAGCACCAACACTTCCGCATACGGCTACATAAGATTTACCGCCCATACCTCGTGCAATTCTTATTTCAGAAAGCTCTACATTCGCAGCTTTCAGCATTGCGTCTGCTGCCAATATACACGAAGCGGCAGTAAAGGTTTCCACAAGACCGAGAGCACCTTTAGCTTCACCTGCACACGCACCGTTGAGGCCGTCAAAAACTCTTTTATCAATATTTCCGAATTTCTGAATGTCAAGTATGTACTCGCTAAAGCTGTCCTTAACATAGGAGCAGGCGGTATCAACCGACGCAATAGTGCCTCCGAAAATCATAACAAATTTCCCCGGACAAATCGGCTGAGCCATAACCATCTCAATTTTTGTAGCCTTCAGAATATTATCGCATGCTACATAACCTTTTACGATATTACTAATTTCTATAACACCTATTGAAACCACAGTTATAATCCTCTCTGATTTATTCTGCATTTATTATAATGCAATTTTCGTTTAAAACTTCAACAGTTCCGTTTACCGACGCATGAAGGCAAGTTCCGAGTGCATTTTCGGGATTTTTTGCAATAAGCTGGCCTATCTTTACCTTATCCCCTGCTTTTACCACGCTTACACACGGAGCACCAATATTCATTTTAAGCGGTAATGTAATCTTTTTTGAAACAGGAATTTCTACAACTTCAAAAACGCTTCTGTCATATTTTTTAATTCCAAGTCTTAAAACAACTCTGGAAACAGGAATTTTCCTGTATTCTCTGAGATTTGACGGAACAGTTTTCGTCATAACATTCGCCCTCACGCCATGTTTTGAAAGTTCATTTTTAACTTTTGAAAATACTAATGACGGAAGGAGATTCTGCGGGCACGCAACAGTTCTGCATACGCCACAGTTTGAGCAGTAGAAAGCACCCATAAAGGTCTTTGTATCTGCAACATTATTTATAACGGTTGAGATTATCTTATGAGGCTCAATAGGATATCCCATAAGATATCTCGGACATAAATCAGTACACATACGGCAACTGCAGCAATTTGAAGATGCCTGATTGAGTGCACGACTTAAATTCTTTTTCTTAAGCTTTATGCAAAGTGTATTTTCATCAATAATAAGAAGTGCCTTTGTGGTTTTGGTAACGACTGCCGTATCGGGATTAATTATATTCCCCATCATCGGACCGCCGTCAATAACCTCGTGATTTGAAGGAACTTTTATTTTTAATGAATCAAAAATATGTCTTACAGGAGTCCCTATGGGAACTTTTAAAACATAAGTTTTATCAGTTTCACCGCCCACAGTAAGAAATTTTTCATAAACGCCTTTTCCCGAAAGCGCATTTTTGATATTAAAAAGTGTTTCTACATTCAAAACCACAACTCCGACAGAAATAGGAAGATTTCCGCCCGGAACATCAAGGTTAAGAGCTTCTTTTATCAGAACGATTTCATCACCTGCAGGGTAGATATCTGGAAGATGCTTGTAGCTTACTTTTTTATTTGCCTTTCCGTCAACTATCCCAAGTTCTTCACCGGTATGTTTTTTTATACCGATGACACCTCTTTTGGCACCGACTTTTTCAACAATAAAATTTAAAGTTTCTTCAAGCTCTTTTGAAAATTCCCTTAAAAGATAAAAATCTGTCTTTGCAAGTGGCTCACATTCTGCACCGTTGATAAGAACGGTCTCTATGTTTTGCGCAAATTTTACATGAGTCGGGAATCCGGCACCACCGGCACCTACAACACCCGCTTCAAGTATCAATTTTTTTAATTCTTGCATAATCTATACCTGAACACATCTTAAAATAAGATGTATATGATTTCTATTTTATTTTGAATAATTGGATTCATCAACAATTCCGACAATCACTGCATCAACAGGAACATCGAACTTATCGCAACCGAATCTCGCGCTGTCCCCCATAGTAACAAGAACTGTATCATTAATTCCTGATCCTAAAGTGTCAATCGCTACTACATACTCATCGGCTTTTTTGTCATTTCCACTCAATTTAACTACCATAAGCTTATAGCCAACCAAGCTGTCAAGCTTTCGTGTAGATACGATTGAGCCGCTAATTTTTCCAATAACCATATTAATTCATTCCTTATTTTTTTGTAATAATTCTTACTTTATCCCCGTTCTTAAGAGCAGATGAGTTTGCATCATCAGTATCAATGTGCATTTCAGCATCAAAATCATCTCTTACACGGATCTGAACATCGTAGAATTTTGTAGGTTTTTCACCGTCAACCACAACATCAACATAGTCATTATCCTTAAGGTTATAGCTATCCGCAACACAAGGAGGCATATGGATATGTCTGTTTGCAATTATAACGCCTTCTTTGAGATAAACAGTTCCTTTAGGTCCTACAACAACAATTCTCTCTGAGCCTGCCACCTCGCCTGACGGTCTTACAGGAGGGCTTACTTTAAGAACAAAAGTATCTGTTCTTGAAATTTCAACCTGTGTATTTTTTCTTACAGGTCCCAATACTCTTACATTTTCGATAGGCTTAAGAGATTTTCCTACTAAAGTAACAACCTCTTTAGACGCAAATTCTTTCCCCATAAGTGGTTTAAGCAAAGTAAGCTCATAGCCTTTTCCGAAAAGAATATCCAAGTCTTCTCTCGACAGATGTATATGTCTCTGAGAAACTCCGACTTTAATTTCGCCATCACTTTTTGCTTCTTTTGAAGCTTCATTATTTGTATTCATAGATTTCATAACCTCTGCAACAACTGCAGAAATCAATGCGTCATTATTTGCCATTTTCTTCACCTGTACTTCTTTTTATAGTTCTTATTCATCCAACTGATTTTTTGTGGATATCCGGACAGAGCATAGTCTTATGCTCTGTCCGCCAAATAACAAAATTAATTATTTAATTTTTGGAAGAATGAGTTCAACATCC
>CAZZPN010000079.1:0-6160 GCA_964655495.1 uncultured Oscillospiraceae bacterium | reverse complement strand
CGTAAACCTCTGCTTTTGGTTTTCCCATAAACGAAAGTGCGTTATTTGAACAATGCTCAGGTGCGACCTTAAGCTGTCCCGAAACATGATGCTCAACAAGCTCCTTAAAAAATGTTGTGTCCTTATCTTCCATAAGATAATCAAATCTTATTCCCGACCTTACGAATACTTTTTTAACACCTTTTAAGCTTCTTAATTTTCTTAATATTCCGAGATATTCGCTGTGGTCAACTTTCAAATTTTTACAAGGTGTTGGGAAAAGGCACTGTCTTTGTTTGCAAGCTCCCACCTTGTTTTGTTTTTCGCATGCAGGAAATCTGAAATTCGCTGTCGGACCGCCTACATCATGTATATAACCTTTAAAATCAGGCTCATTTATTATTTGTTCTGCCTCATCTAAGATTGATTTTTCAGACCTTGATGTTACTATTCTTCCCTGATGATAAGCAAGTGAGCAGAAATTGCAGCCGCCGTAGCAGCCTCTTTGAGATATTATAGAAAATCTCACTTCGCTTATTGCAGGAACTCCGCCCTCTTTTTCATAAACCGGATGATATGTCCTCATATAAGGAAGTGAATAAACCTCGTCAAGCTCTTTAGTATTTAAAGGCTCTGCAGGGGGATTTGCAACAACATATCTGTCGATATGCTTTTGCACAATGGTTTTTCCAATGTATGGGTTCTGCTCTTTATGGTCAGTATAAGAAAACCTTGCATATTTTTTCTTATCCTCTCTTACCTCCTCAAAGCTTTCAACCTCGATATAATCTTTAAGTGAAGAAATATCCTTTGTCTGATATACCACGCCTTTTATAGTCTTTATTTTTTCTTCATCTTTATTTTTAAGCGCATTACAGACCTCGACTATAATTC
Source organism: uncultured Oscillospiraceae bacterium (assembly GCA_964655495.1). Lineage (GTDB taxonomy): Bacteria > Bacillota > Clostridia > UMGS1840 > UMGS1840 > UMGS1840. Next base: position 5,287 of record CAZZPN010000079.1, on the reverse strand, counting down.
TCTCACCCATACCGTAGGTGATATAGTTGGCTTTTGAATCTACCAAAACACTTCTTCTTACCTTATCGTTCCAATAATCATAATGCGCAAGTCTTCTAAGCGATGCCTCAAGTCCTCCAAGAACAATAGGAATCTGTCCGTAAGCCTCTCTTATCCTGTTTGAATAAACAATAACGGCTCTGTCCGGTCTTTTGCCCGTTTTTCCGCCCGGAGAAAAGGCATCTGTGCTTCTTTTTTTCTTATTAACGGTGTAATGATTTACCATTGAGTCAAGGTTTCCGCTATTTACCAAAAATCCGTATTTTGGCTTTCCAAATCTCATAAAATCGTCTTTTTTAGTATAGTCAGGCTGAGAAAGTATAGCTATATTAAAGCCTTTACTCTGAAGAACTCTTGAAATAACAGCAGTGCCAAAAGACGGGTGATCCACATAGGCATCACCCGTTACCAATACAAAATCCGGCTCTCCGCCGTACTCTTTTATACATTCTTCTTTTGTTATAGGTAAAAATTTTTTTTCGTTATTCTTCATTTTTTTCTTTTTCGTTTTTTTGTGTTTTTTCTGCTTCTGAATTTTCGTAATTTATCTTTTCTTCAAGCTCTTTCATACCTTCTCCAAAAGCTATCCAGTCATCATTTTTCAGAGCCTCTTTAACCTTTGTATAGGCCTCTCTTATTGAATTTATATCTGCATTTTCATTGTTTAATGAGTTATGTGAAATATTTTCTTCATTTTTATTGTTATCCTCGAAAATTTCACTTGCGTTTCCGCTGTGGATAAGAGCATTGGCTTCTTTATCGGTTTTTGGTACATTTTCGAAAAGAGCTTTAAATGTTTCTTCTATTGTAGGCTTCATCACTATTTTTTCGCCGTATGAGCCTATTATCATCTTAAGCTCGGGGAACGAATTTTTTTCACTTGTTATATAAATCGGCTCGATATATATAAAAGATTTTCCCACAGGAACGGTGAGCATATTTCCTCTTACTACTTGGCTTCCGCCCTGCCCCCAAAGCGTCATTTCTTTTGAAATATCCTTATTTGAATTTATTCTTTTTTCAATCTGTAATGGTCCGTAAACATTTTTGCCCTGAGGGAAAGTATAAAGATACATTTCTCCATAGCTTGAGCTATCCGAACCGGCACAAAGCCATGAAACCATATTTTCCTTTTCTGAAATTGTGTAAGGAATCATAAGAACGACATTAGCTTCTTCCTTACCGTTAAGCCTTAGCATATTGTAATACGGCTCAACGGGCCTTCTCACCTGGTCATTTTTAAGCTCGTATGCAACATCCCATACATCAGATTTATTATAGAAGGTAGTTGTATCAGTAGTATGATATCTTTTGAGCATTTCCATCTGTATTTTGAAATAAGTTTCACTGTATTTTACACAGTTTCTTATATCGTCAGGCATAGGCTCATAGGAAAATGCCGTCGGATACATTTTTTTGTAAGACATAATAAGCGGATCTGTTTCATCAGTAATATAAACCGATACTGTTCCGTCATAAGCATCTACAACAGCTTTTGCAGAGTTTCTTATATAGTTGAAATCATCTTTTTTATACATTTGCGAATACGGAATTTTATCAGTTTTCGTATAAGCATCTATTATCCACTTTATCTTTCCGTTTGAATCTACAACAGGATACGGGTCTTCGTCATAAGTAAGGAAAGGAACTGCTTTTTTTACTCTTTCCAGAACATTTTTATTTGTAAGTATTTTACTTTCTCCATTTATAAACTGTGAAACCAATATCTGATAATCTTTATTTTTTATCGCAAAAACAAGTCTGTTTAAAAAGTTAAGCTTTATACCTGCTTTCCCATCGTAAGCTGTTTCTACATTTTCTTCGCCTCTTAAATAGTCAAACTCTTTCATGCTGGTATTGACTATTGAATACTCGTCCTTATTTTCGCTGTAATAAATTCTTGGCTGACTTATTTTTTCATACCCGTAATCATACATAAGAGGGATATCTTTTACATAAAAAAGCGGCTGTCCTTCAGATGAAACCTTATTTATAGGCATACTGACTAAACCATATCCATGAGTAAAACGCATTTTATCATTTATATAGTTTTTTGTCGTTGTGGAATCTGCAGTCTTTTTTATTTCTCTTACTGAAGTTGCAACAGGCGTTTTTTTGCCGTTTATATTTGCCACAGATATATCAAGGTCATAAAATTCATAGTAATTTCTTAAACTCTGAATCTGATTTATGATAATTTTTGAAGAGTCATAATCTATTATTCTTATATTCTCCAAAGTTTCTTTTTCTCTCTCCAAAGTTTCAAGAGAAATACTGTTATCTGCCGAAAATTCCTTTTCCTTTATCTTATCTATTCCGTAAGCCATTCTTGTGTATTCTATATTTCTCTTTATATAAGGCTCTTCCATCTGAACTTCGGAAGGCTCTACAATTATATACTGCATAAAGAATGATGAAACAAAAACTGCTACATAAATAAGCGGGAAAAGAGCTATTGTTCCCACAGCAAATTTTAATTTTTTATTATAAATAAGAACTACACTTACAAACGCTATTACTATAAGAATAAAAGGCATAATATTATAAAAATTAAGCCATATATGAGATTGGGTATAGCCTGCACCGTTAAGCTCGTTAAAGGTTGAATACAAAATTTCTTCTGCCTTGAATTTATATTCAATAGCCCACATAAAAAGAAGAATGGCACAATTAACAAGTACATGAACACAAATACCGTTTTGTTTGAGTAAATCTTTGAAAGTAAATCTCCCTAAACTGCTGTACAAGAAGAAATAAGCTATAACATTAAAAATTATTACAAAAATCTGTACCCCGATAAGACTTTTAAAAATAGACATAAGAAAAGGTCTTATAAATACATAATAAGAAAGGTCTTTTCCAAAAACAGGATCGACAGCATTAAAACTCACGCTGTTTTTAAAATTAAGAAAATAGAGTGAAATATCCTCTTTTATAAATCCGCTTACAAAAAGAGCCATTACGGCAGAAAGTGCAATAAGAGGAAAGATTTTTTTAAGATAATCAAAATTAATATCTATTTTCCTCATTACATTTCTTAAAATAAACATATTAACAAATATAAAAAGAAAAATAATAAAAAAGCTTATGAACTGAACATAAAATTCAGTGGAAAAATTTGTGAGAAAAATATAGATATATTCTTTTCCTATTTCATCAATCTGTATAAGCTCACTGTAAAAAATATATCCTATAACAGCACCTGCAACAAGAATTAAAGTTAATATTGCTAAAATAACAAAAAGTACTGTCTTTAGAGTTTTTTTCATTTATTTTCCTCCTTCTTTTATATTTTTTAAAAATTTATTTAAAATAATTCTTCAGCATATGATATTGGGTCAAAGTCCATAAGGTCCTCTATCTTCTCTCCTACACCGATAAGCTTAACGGGAAGATTTGTTTTTTGAACAAGAGGAATTATTACTCCGCCCTTTGATGTTCCGTCAAGCTTTGTTAAAATAATTCCCGTAAGGTCTGCAACCTCGCTGAAATTCACTGCCTGAGAAACAGCGTTTTGTCCCGTCCCCGCTTCTATTACAAGAAGTGATTCTATAAAATCGCACTGAAGCTGTTTTTTCAATACTCTGTGCATTTTTCCAAGCTCATCCATAAGACCTTTTTTATTTTGAAGTCTTCCGGCTGTATCACATATAAGAACATCTTTCCCTGTCTTTTTAAGATGCTCTGCTGCTTCATAAATTACTGAAGATGGGTCCTGTTCGTCATTTCCGCAGAAGAAATCTGCCTCGGCTCTTTCAGCCCATACTTTTAACTGGTCCGTTGCAGCCGCACGAAAAGTATCTGCCGCCGCAAGAATTACTGATTTTCCCTCTTTATTAAACTGATATGCAAGCTTTCCGGCTGTCGTTGTTTTTCCGCTTCCGTTTACTCCCACAAGAATAATAACATAAGGTTTATTTTCTTTTTTTAACTTATTATCAAGAGAAAGAATTTCCCCTATTATTTCTTTTATTTCTTTTTTTAGTTCTTCTTCCTCTTTAATTTTTTTCTCTTTAACTCTCTTTTTTAGTTCTTCTATTATAAAAGATGAGCTTTCATAACTCATATCCGACAAAATCATAGCTTCCTCAAGCTCATCATAAAGCTCGTCATCTATGCTTTTAAATATCTTAAAAACATTATTTATGCTTTCGGAAACTGATTCTTTTGTTTTTTCTATTCCTTTTTTAAATCTGTCGAAAAAAAACATTTTTATTTCCTTCCTTTTTATTCATTCACTACATCACTAACTTTTAAGGAAACTACCTTTGAAATACCTTTTTCCTGCATTGTAACACCGTAAAGTGTATCTGCACATTCCATAGTACCTCTTCTGTGTGAAATAAGTATGAACTGCGTTTTATCCTTATATTTTTTCAAATAATCCGCAAATCTGTAAACATTTACTTCATCAAGTGCTGCTTCAACTTCGTCAAACACACAAAACGGCAAAGGATTAAGCGACAGCACCGAAAATAAAAGTGCCGTTGCGGTAAAAGCTTTTTCTCCGCCTGATAAAAGAGAAATACTCTCCAATTTTTTTCCCGGTGGTTGTACTTCTATTTCTATCGGACTTTCTAGTAAGTTTTCAGGCTCAGTTAATCTTAAATTTGCCTGACCACCGCCAAAAAGCTCTGTAAATGTTGTTTTGAATTTTTCGTTTATTAAAGCAAATTTTTCTTTAAATTCTTTTTTCATTATAGTTGTCATCTCATCTATAATTTCATTAAGGTCATTTTTTGCTTTTTCCAAGTCATCTCTCTGTGAAGTTAAGAAAGTGAATCTTTCGTTTACTTCTTCATATTCTTTTATAGCGTCTGTATTGACAGCACCCATATTTTTAATTTTATTTTTAAGTAAATTTATTTTTTTCGTTTCCTCTTCTATGTCTATTTCATCAGTATTTACATTCTCTGAAGCCTGAGTATAGCTTATTTCATACTGCTCCCACATGAGAGAGGTATCTTCTTCTATTTCTTCTCTGTTCTTTTCTATCTTATTTATAATATCGCTGTCCTTTTTTTCGTACACTATAAGTTCTTCATTCTTTTCCTTTTGAAGTTCACTCACTTCTTCTGCTTCTTTTTCTATTTTTTCTTTTTCTTCCTTTATTTTTTCGCTTTCTTCCCCTACACCACTTAAAGAAACTTTAGCCTGTTTTATCTGCTCATTTTTAAATTCAATGTCCTCTTTTAAGGACTCATTATTTTCATAAAGCTCTTCTATTTTTTCTTCTTTTTTCTTCATT
>CAZZPN010000078.1:0-6247 GCA_964655495.1 uncultured Oscillospiraceae bacterium | reverse complement strand
AGATTTTCTGCAGGCATTACTACTGCATAACCTCCTCCGTTCTTGCCTAAATCAATAACATATGAGCTTCCTGCAGTAAGAATTGTTTTTGAACCCGGAGTATTTGTGAAAATATCGCTGGCAGTTGTTGAATTATTCGGAACAGATACTATATTGCAAACCGTTCGCATTGTGTATCCGTAATTGTTATTAACACAAAGTGAAGGGTAATACTCAACTTCAATTTCAATTCCTTTTTTTGCTGCTGAATCAATCCAAGGAGAAATTACATTTAAAAGAATGTCTCTGTAATCTCTTACAAAATCATAAGAATCTTTTGGTATATTTGAAGAATCACCATTATAAATATCTTTTTCATAAACTGAAGAAGGAATGTCTGCGAGTATCGCTTTGTATTTTGAAGCATTCTGCGGATATGTTAAGATATCCTTTTTTATTTTTGTCTGCACATTAGAGAAATTTCCGCCTTTTGTTAAAACAACTTTAACCAAAATAGGAGATACTTCATCAAGACGGGCTACAAATTCGCTGAATTGCTTCATAGTTGCAATCACATTTCCGTCTTTTCCGTTTAAAAGCTTAGCACTTGAAATCGTTTCATTTTCAGGGTCGTGCTTACTTACAGCGAATGATAAAACCTCAGCAGTATCTTTAAGAGTTGCAGGTTTAGAAATATTTTCTTCCAAAAGGAATTCTTCGCCTAAAATGTTAGTACATATATAGTAAAAATCTCTTGCATAAATATGTGGGAAAGGCTCTTTAGTTTCAAGACCTAAATAAGAAGTTTCTTTTTCGTTCATTATTATTGTTATCGCCGCATTTGCAAGTTCTCCGTATGTAAATGTATCTTCGGCATTATACTCTTTTTTTCCAAGTAGGGAAGTAGCGTCATACACAACATTAAGAAGCTCATCACTAAAAACAGTAACAGTTCTTGTATCGGAAAACCAATCAACGCTACAACCGAAGGCTTCCGAAATAGCTCTTACAGGAACAAGAGTACGGGAATTAATAATCTGAGCAGGAACATCAAGCTTGATTTCCTGAGAATTTTTTGTCATAATATTGTTCTGATTCTGAATTTTGACAGTAATGTCATCTTTAACCGCAGTAGCAGTTTTTGTGGAATCATCCCAGGTCACTTCTGCACCGAGTTTTTCAAAAATAGCACGCAAAGGCACTAATGTTCTTCCTTCAAGAATTATAGGCTGCTGATCAAAGATAACTTTGGAACAGTCAACAGTAACAGTAATTTCGTTTTCATCTGCAAAAGCAAATGTTGTAAACGAAATTAAAATAATAAAAGTTAAAATTAAAGATAAAATCTTTTTCATAATTCATTCACCCTCATCTAAATATATTTGTGTATTTTATTTTAACATATTTCTTTGAAAAAAGCAATATTTTTTTAAATTCTTTAATTAGAATTATCTGGTTTTGATTTGTGCAATACTGATAATTTTTTTTAGTCTGTGATTAAGGCCTGATTTTGTAATCGGAAATTCTGCAATTTCACATAGCTCACTAAGGGAAGCATTCGGGTTTTTAAGTCTTAATTCAGCCGTTTTTTGCAAATCAACAGGTAAGGTTTCAAATATAGAATTTTTCTTAAGGAGTTTTATAGCCTGAATTTGTATAACAGAGGAATTAATTCTTTTATTTTCGTTTGCATTTTCGCAATTCATCTGTCTGTTGATTGTATTTTTCAAATCTTTTTCCGATTTTATTTCATAAAATTTAGCCATTGACCTCTTAAGATTAAGAAGCGAAAGAAAACGGTAGATTTCCTCATTATTTTTCATATATATCACATAATTGCTTTTTCTTGTCGAAATTTTTGGCTCAAATCTCAATTCAATAAGCGTACTGATGATATCTTCACACACCTGTTTTTTGTGTGTAACAAATTCCAGATGATAAGATTTTTTAGGGCTTGAAATGAGACCACAGGTTAAAAAAGCAGCCTTTATACTTGAACATTTACAACACTCGGAAAGTGTAAATTCAGGATCAATTCTTGAAAAAAATGTATTCGCGCCGCTGTGAAAAAGTTTGAGCTGTTTTTTTAGTTTTTCAATAGAAGCACCATCGGTTATTTTAAGTGTGATTATCATTGTGCCTTTTTTCTTTGTTTGTCTTAAAATTGTTTCAGGCTCAATATCAAGAATTTTCTTAGATAAAATATTTATTCTTCTTGCAAGATTAAGATTTTCAGTCTTTATATATATACCGGTCTTTTTTTCTTCTGAAAGAATTGCAAAATATGTTGCAAGTGCCGCCTTTTCACAACAGCTTTTTGAACTGTACAATCCGCTGAGTTCTTTTTTTATTTCTGTATTAAATGACAATTTTTCACTTCCTTTTTTTAAAAAACTATCTTTTATTAAAAAAGGACTTGCATCGCAAGACCTTAACTATAATTTTATAGGATTTATCTTCTATTATATTAACACCTAACACATAATTTGTCAAGCAAAAAATTGTATGTAAAAATTATTATATACCGTTTAACATTCAGACTTCTCCGAAGAGTTTTGTAAAAGTGTTCTTTTTAGTGCGATGGTTGCTAAAGTATCTCCAAGCTGTACTAATGATGCAGCCAAAAGAGTTATTTCATCCGTGTTTAATTTACAAGCTATTGCGTTTGCAACCGCAGTAATTGACGCAGTTAATTCACAGGAATTCATAATTTCACCCCTCTATCATAATATGATAATATTTTCAAAGTGTTTATGGATAATAAACACAATCAGGGATATACTAACATAGAACAGGAAGTGATATTATATGGAAATCCTCAAGGTAGTTTTGACATCTGTTGTGTCTGCATTGGCTTTATTTATAATCGCAAAGGTTATGGGGCATAAACAAGTGGCTCAGCTTGATTTTTTTGATTATATTACAGGAATTACCATAGGCTCTATTGCAGCAGAAATGGCGACAGAATTGGAAAAGCCCTGGAAGCCGTTGATTGCTATGATAATTTACGGTGGAATTTCTGTGTTTCTCAGTATTCTTACAACCAAATTTTTACGAATTCGTAAATTTATAAACGGAACACCTACTATTATTATGAACAATGGCAAAATATACAAGAAAAATATGAAAAAAGCCAAGCTTGATTTAAGTGAATTTATGGTTATGTGCAGGCAAGAAGGATATTTTAACCTTAACGACATTCAGACTGCTGTATTTGAATTTAACGGAAGGTTAACAATTCTTCCTGTAAGTGATAAGAGACCTGTAACACCAAAAGATATAAATCTCACACCCCAAAAAGAAGAAATCTGCACTGAAGTTATAATGGATGGTCGTGTTTTAGGAGAAAACCTTGAAAGGCTCGGTTTAGATATCACCTGGTTGAATAAACAGTTAAAACAGCAAAAATACAATAGTGCAAAAGAAATCTATTTAGGTATATGCGATAATAACAATAATCTTTCGTTATTTGCGATGGATTAAAACCATAGTTAATTTTTTTATCTGCCGCTGTATTCACTTCTTAAGATTTCTGCCATTTCTTCCGGAGTTTCCTTGCATCCGTCGGCTAACCACATTTTTATAATACTGTTAAGCCCGTTTCTGAAAAACTCAATATGATATTTTATGTTTTTTCCCAAAAAATCATTTTCAGCTCTTATTGTATCGTAAATGTAAGACTGATGTTTTTCATCGTATCCAAGCTTAAAATATGTTTTATAAAAAATCTGATTTTCATAAATATGGAGAAACATAGTTTTCGCATCTCTGTTGGCATTCTCTTTGAAAATATCATCAAAATCATTTTCCAGCTTTTCACGAAGCTTATCTGCCAAATCATAGATATCAATAAAATTTGCATAAAATGTGCTTCGGTTAAGACCGGTTTCTTTGCAGATATCCGTTACGGAAATCTCATTTATTTCTTTATTTTGAATCATATTTAAAAAGGCTTTTTCTATTTTTTCAACAGAAGCTCTTTTTCTTTTATTGTTTTTCACATTCATAAAAACACCTCTTATTTCATTATTCCAACATTTGTTGCGAAATTGATGATTGAAATATACTTTCAAATCCATTATACTATATTTGTATTAAAAAAACAAGTGTTGATTTAATATAAAAAATATGTGGAGGTGTTTTTTATGAAAAAAAGCAGTTTTGTAGCGATGATGTTAGGAACAGTTGCAGGAGTTTTGTTTGCACTTGGAATGTGTATGGCACTTTTACCGGAATGGAACGCATTTAAGCCGGGAGTTGTTTTTGGTGCATTAGGGATTATTTTAGGAATAATAACTTTTATTGTATGGCGAAAAATGGAGAATAAAGCACCAATTAAATTAAACGGCAGAATGATAGCACTTACAGCGTTTGGAATAATCGGTGCTTTGACTTTAGGTGTTGGAATGTGTTTTTGTATGGTATGGGAAAACATTATTTTAGGCACAATAATAGGCTTAATCGGTATTTTATTGTTGCTTAGCCTTATTCCAATCACCAAAGGTATAAAATGAATATCAAAAGCAAAGAGATTTTAAAATTCATAATTAATTTAGTGTTTGCAATTTATAACTGCGTGCTTGGTATCGCCTCTTATTCATGGTGGTTTATTTCAGTTGGAGCGTATTATATTATACTTAGCAGTATGCGTATAACGATAATTGCGTTTTCTTCAAAAGACAGAAAAAACGAACGCTTTATAATGAGATTTTCAGGGATTATGATATTTCTGCTTTCTGTTGTACTTTGCGGAATCGTATATATGACAATAAATCAGTTCGGGGCAATAAAGTACCATGAGATAGCAATGATAACTATTGCGCTCTACGCATTTATAAAACTAACACTTGCAATATATGAGTTTGCAAAATTAAAGAAAAATCACAAACCATACATAAAGACATTAAGAAGCATTTCTTTTATGGACAGTATAGTGTCAATATATTCGCTTCAAAGGTCGATGCTTGTATCCTTTGAAGGAATGTCAACGGAAAATATAATTATTTTTAACACTATAAGTGGAGTAGGGATGTGCCTTATTACAATATGTATAGGATTAAATTTAATTTTCAGAAAGGATGAAAAAAATGGCTAAATCAAAATTAGTTGCGGCAAATGAAAAAATAAAAGAAGGAGTAACCGAGGGCTTCAAAAAAATTGAAGATGCAGTTGTTAGCGGTTACAAAAAAATCGAAAAAGGTGTTGTTGACGGTTACACTAAAATCGAGGATAAATTTGTTGAACAATACTTGACCCGTGATGAAGAAACAGTTGAAGATGCTAAAAAAAGACTTAAAAGTAAAAACGAAGAATAATAAAATGAATTTATATCAAAAGGACAGTAAAAATTATTGTCCTTTTTTGTTTTTTTACTATTGCTTTTTTTTGTGAAATATGATAAAATATATACAGTTATACAAATAATTTGAATTTTTCGGGAGTACTTTACAATGACTCATATTTTTTCATCAATAAAAGAGGCTTTTGGTTCTGTTATACCGATTGCGTTGATAGTTCTGATTCTTTCTGTCTCCTGTATCCCGCTTGATACAGGTGTGCTTGTTATGTTTTTGCTTGGTACTGTTATGCTTATCCTGGGGATGAGTTTTTTTACTGTAGGTTCAGGAATATCTATGGAGCCTTTAGGAGACGGAATTGGTAAATCTCTGAGTAAAAACAAAAAGATAATCATTCCGCTTGTTATATGCTTTATTCTTGGATTTTTTATTACTGTTTCGGAGCCGGATTTGCAGGTTCTGGCAGAGCAGGTACCTACAATTCCAAATATTATGCTCATTGTTTGTGTTGGTATCGGTGTAGGTATATTTCTTAGTATTTCTCTTATAAGAAACAAAAAAGAACTTTCTTTAAGAACATTACTTATACTGTTTTATGTTATCATTATCGGCATGACTTTTTTTGCCCCGAAAGAGTTTATACCAACGGCTTTTGATTCAGGTGGGGTTACAACAGGACCTATTACCGTTCCTTTTATAATGGCTTTAGGTGCAGGTCTTGCCGCAAACAAAAAAGGACGACATACAGGCGAACATAGCTTTGGTCTGGTTGCCTTGTGCAGTATCGGACCTATTGTTTCTGTTCTTCTTTTGAGTATATTTTACAAGCCACATCCGGCTACATCTGTTTACGAAATTCCAAATGTACTCACTACCATTGAAGCGTTTTCGCGGTTTACTCATGCACTTCCGATATACGCAAAAGAAATAATGGTTGCTTTTGTACCTATTGTTCTGCTTTTTATAATTTT
>CAZZPN010000077.1:0-6268 GCA_964655495.1 uncultured Oscillospiraceae bacterium | reverse complement strand
AAATCAGTATTACATACTTGAGCTTTCCGAAAATGGTGAAATTAAGCGTCTTTATGATAAACGGGTTGAGAAAGAGTGTTTCATACCTGGAAAAACAGGAAACAAATTACGCATTTTTGAGGATAAATCGGATATTTCGATGTGGGGTACAGCGACAGATAATGAAGATAACTGGAATTTGGAATCATATTATCGTGAGCACGAATTTCATATTCCTTCTTCAAAGAAAATTTCCGTTATTAAAAATGACGGTGAATGTGTCGTTGTGCGTATAGAGCGAGACTATATGTCATCTGCCATCATTCAGGAAATGATAGTATATGCAAATTCACCACGAATTGATTTTAAAACGGAAATTGACTGGCATGAACATAGCCAGGTTTTAAAGGCAGAATTCCCGATAAATGTAAACGCAATCCGTGCAACTTATGAAATACAGTTTGGATATCTGGAGCGTTCGAGCGTCTTTAATACTTCTTGGGATGAAGCTAAATTTGAAGTTTGCGGACATAAATGGGCAGATATTTCGGAAACAGATTACGGAGTTTCTATTCTTAATGACTGTAAATACGGATATTCTGCAAACGGCTCTGTATTAAGCCTTACTTTATTAAGATGCGGAAACAGTCCGAATCCTGATGCCGATAAAGAAATGCACAGCTTTACTTATTCAATATTACCGCATAACTGCGATATTAAAGAAGCAGATGTAGTAAAAGAAGCATATATTTTAAATAATCCGTTAATATCGGTAGGTGGAGAAGTAACAAATAAAGAGATACCAAAAGAATTTTCACTGTTTGAATGTGAAGGTGCAGTATTGGAAACCATAAAACCTGCCGAAAACGCAGACGGACTGGTGTTAAGATTCTACGAAGCATATAATTCATCACAGAAGGTAACATTAAAATGCGGTAAAAAAATAAAAAAAGCGATATTGACAGATTTAATGGAAAATCCTGTTGATAATCTGAATTTGAGTTTTGATGAAGAAAAACTTTCTTTTAAAATTAAACCTTTTGAAATTATAACATTAAAGCTTTGGTTGGAGGATTAAATATGTATAATAAACCTATATTTTTTGAGCGTAACAGGGTTGGACGGGTATATACGGGCGGAAAGCTTTTTTCAAATTTTTTTGGAGACGAGCTTGTTGATAGCTTTTTTCCTGAAGAATGGATTGCCTCATCTGTTAAAGCACTCAACAAAGAAATGAAGCACGAAAAAGAGGGAATATCAAAAATTAAGGACAGCGATATTTATTTTGATGAACTTATAGAAAAATATCCTTTTGAAATGCTTGGTAAATCAAAGAAAATGAGAATACTTGTAAAAATTCTTGACAGTGCAGTAAGACTTCCTGCACAGGCACATCCCGATAAAGAATTTTCAAGAAAATATTTTAATTCCGAGTACGGTAAAACGGAGAGCTGGATTCTTCTTGACACAAGAGAAGATGCGAAAATATATTTCGGATTTAAAGACGGTGTTACAGAGAATGATTTTATAAAGGCAATTGATGAAAGTAAAACAGATAAAAATTCTATGGAACGCCTTATGAAATATAACGATGCAAAAAAAGGTGATATTTATCTTGTTCCTGCAAAAACTGTTCACGCAATAGGGGCAGGCTGCCTCATACTTGAAGTGCAGGAGCCTACCGATTTTACAATTCAGCCTGAGTATTGGTGCGATGAGTACAAGCTAAACGAACAGGAAATGTATATCGGACTTGATAGAGAAACAGCTGTTAAGTGTTTTGATTTTAAAAGCAAAGCTGATGGAGTAGTTATACCCGAAAATGTTTCTGATGATAGCGGAGTGAAATTTGAGAAAATAATAAAACCGTCGGATACGGATTGTTTTGTAATCAACCGTATTACAATATCAGGCGGAAAGTATTTAGTTGATGTTAAAGAAAGCTACGGTGTGTATATTGTTACAGACGGAGAAGGCGAAATAACAGGAGAAAATTACTTTAAAAAAATCAAAAAAGGCGATTATTTCTTTATGCCTTATGATGCTATGGGGAAATTCTTAGTTGAAGGTAATGCAGAAATAATAGAATGTTACTAAATCTAAGGAGATTTTTAAGAGAGTTGAATTAAGTGAACCTATAATAGGTAAGACACTTGAAGAAGAAAGAAAAACGGGAAGAAGCGACTCAGACATAAAGTATTTTGATACTTCAAGCTATTCAAATGTATTTTTGGAGGAAATTTCAGACGATACAGTTATTGTTTGCTATAATGATATGAAATATCCCGATATAAACGGAGTAAACACAAAGGCGTGTTTTGTAAGAACAATTACAATAAATGAGTAAAAATGAGAAATTAATACTGATATTTTGAGAATTGCAGAGGGGAAAAAAGGATGGCAATTATAGAAATAAAAAACGAATATATTTCGGTTGGAATAAATACATTCGGGAGTGAACTTACTTATGTAAGAACAAAAAGTGGGGAGGACTTTTTGTGGAACGGGGATAAAAATGTATGGAAATTAAGAGCACCCGTTCTTTTTCCCATATGTGGTGGATTGAAAGATGATACATATATTTATAAAGGCAAAAAATATAGATTAAACAAACATGGTTTTGCAAGAAATTATGAATTTGAAGGAAGACTTTTAAGTGAAACCAAAGCGGAATTTATTTTAAAAAGTAATGACGAAACAAAAAAATCATATCCTTTTGATTTTATTTTAAAAATTACTTTTGAATTAGAAAAAAATAAGCTCAAAGCGGTTTATGCAGTCCAGAATCTTTCAAACGGAGAAATGTATTTTTCAATCGGTGCGCATGAAGGATATTTATGTCCTGAGGGGATAGAAGAATACGAAATAAAATTTGAAAACAAAAAAACTCTCGACAGTTATGTTTTAAACGGGAATTTACTTGAAAACAATACAGTGAGAATTATAGAAAATGACGATACAATTCATTTAAAATATGACTATTTTAAAGTTGATGCACTTGTATTTAAAAATATTGATTTTAATAAGGTATCACTTGTAAATAAAAAAATCGGTAAAAGAGTTAATCTTGAATTTGACAAAGCAAAATATTTTCTTCTGTGGACAAAACCCGGTGCAAAATATATATGTTTAGAACCTTGGTGCGGTATCCAGGACGGTATGGACATAGATTATGATATAACACATAAAGAGGGGATAATAAAACTTAATGGAAAAGAAGTTTTTGAGTTTTCTCATAATATGGAATTTATAGAATAATTATGTTCTGATACAAAAAAAGAGCAAAGTGAAAGGCATGATCTTTCATTCTGCTCTTTTTTTAATTGTTCTTTGTTAGCGCTTATATAAAGAATTTTTATATGTGGCAGCTAAGATTTAATTTTGAGGAATAATTATCCAGCTATCATCTTCATCAGTTACCAAAAGGTTTGCAGTCAACGGAACCATATCCCCAAAGCTGTTCCAGATAAATACTTTGGCAGAAGCAGGTGTTGCTGTTAATTTTATATCGGAATTTAGTTCGTTTTCATTTGTAAGTGCTTTATTAGAAAGTCCGATAATTTTATCATTATCATCATAAATTGCAATTATTGCTGTACCGGTATAGGAATCAATGAAATCTGCAGAAACAGAGGCATCATTTCCTTTTAATGTAACAGCCGCACCTTTAGTAGGTGTCAATAGTATCTGCGACAGATAGTAGCTTATGCTTCCGCCCGAAGGATTATGAATTTTCAGTGTATGGATACCTTCTGTAAGATATACCTCAGGACCTGTAAGTCTTTCAATAGTATTTGTTGTTGTAATATCGTAATTTGCAGTTTTTTCGGTTTCATCAACTGTGATTATCATAGTTTCACTGCTCGAACATGTACCGTATTTGCCCACATCAACAGTAACTTTATATCTTCCTGATTTTTTCACATCAAGTGTATAAATCATATAACTTTGATTATGTAAGCAAGGCGTTACTGCATAACCTGTTTTATAACCATTGAAATCTTTAAGCCTATCGTCTAAAAAATTTCCTGCCAAAGTATATCCACTTTCAGGAATTACATTATTTTTCCTGTCGGCACAGTTAATCTGCGGGTCCACAATATTGGTACTGCTGAAATACTGAGGTGAAATTGCTGTTTTACCGCTAACTTCAATATTTGTATTCATTACATCAATAAAGCTCACAGTAATATCAACAGACGATGTAATGTATAAGCGGTATTTTGTGTTGGCTTTAAGTGCACAATCAGGTACATAGTCTATTCCAAGCTTTCTGAAAGTACCGCCATAGGTATAAAGAACTCCGTCGTAATATGTGTAAATTTCCTGTGTATCAAGATTTTTGACAGCAACCGTTGCGTTAAATTGCTTACTACCGATAAGAGCATAAAAGCTGTAGTTACCGTCAACAGGAACAGTAAAATCAAATGAGCGTGTTGTTCCTGCTGAAATATCATTTGCCTCTGTGTCCGGTTCAATTCTTGTCAGGTTATTGTCAACAGATATACATAAATCGTTATTATCCGAAGTCAACTTTTCAAGATATATATGATGTATGTAAGAGTCCACATTTTCAGAAGAAATAACAATTGTATGTATGCCTTCTTCAAAGGATTTTTCAATTAAAACATCAGTTGCATCTGTTTTTCCGCTTTCATTTGATGCAAATATATATTCTTTTGATACTGTCTCTCCCACATCTGAAACAACAGAAAGCTTTGCACTTATATCTGATTCATAAGCATTTTCTTTTAAAAAGCTATGATTTACAGCTATTTTATATTCTCCTGCCTGCTTTACATTTAATTTATATGTAACTGAATTTCCGTCTGAAATACGGATTTGTCTGTCTTTAGAAAAAGCATTTTCAAGGGCATCATTCTGATAATCTCCATAATACATATATCCGCTTATTTTTGCGTTTTCAAGGCTTATCTGTCCGTTTATATGACTGCCATCCGCAATAACATCACTGCAGTTGAAGTCTGACGGATAAATTGCCTGAGGTGCTCCTGTAACACCAACAGATGTTAAACGGATATCAATAAAGGATATATTTGTATCAACAGCAGGTGTTATACTTACAACCCAATCACCCGCTGTAAGCGAAGCGGAAACAGGTGTTTCACCTTCGGCACTGCCAACACGCACATAGTTATAGCTGTATCCGGCTTTTGTAACTGTACCATCAGCCAAAGTTACAACTGCATCATCCTTAGTAAATGTAACTTTAAAATTATTTGCTTCAGTATTCACTTTATTTAAGAATACTGCATATTCACCGTCTTCTGATATAGTTACGGGGAATTTATAAGGCTCTCCGCCTAAAAACTCAGTTTCGTTCATTGAAAGACGGGTGAATCCATCTGTAAGAGTCTGCGTTGTACAGGTGTCAACTTCCAAAGCATTGAATTTTAAGATATTGCCGTCTTCAAATGTAATTATACCTTCTCCTGATTCGTTTGTCTTTATATAAAGAATATTTTCATTTAAAGAAAATTCTGCATCGGTATTATTTACTTTAACAGAAGAAACGGTATGAGCACCTAAATTTTTAAGAGCTGCTTTTGTTTTTCTTCCTGTTGCAACCGTTATATCTTTATTTTCAAACACAACTGCATTACCTGAAAGTATTGACTGTATATTTGATACTTCAGCTCTTGTAAGGTCCAAATTTGTTATAGCATAATTTTCTGCTTTTTCCTGAAGTGAATCGCCCTCATATTCTTTTAGCTTTGCCACAGTTGATGCAAAAAGATAAGTACCGTAGTCAAAACGGTAACGAGCACCAAAATTAGAAAAGCTTGTAAGCTCAAAATCAACAGATAAATCAGCTTCCGATACACCGCACATAGCTTCTAAAATAAAAGCAACCGTACCTGTTCTGTCTGCGCCGCCCCAACAATGGAAATATATCGGGTAGTTATCAATATCGGCAAAGGTTTTTATTACTCCTGAATAAAGAGCACTTTTATATGCAAATGCTGAGGTGTAGTTTCCTATTCTGTAGTCATTTATAAACTGCACATCACTGCCAATCGGACTCTCTGTAAGTTCTGTTGTTCTAAAATCAAGGTCGGTTTTTATACCTAAATCATCGTGCATTACCTTTCTGCCCGCTTCTGTCAACTGAAGACCGTGTGTTCCCACAAGATCAAGCTCCGAGCCTCTGAAAGCCCAGCCCTGGTTAAGTCCGTTCCAACCACCTATATCACGGACATTTCTTGCGCCGTCTGCGTACATCTAGCGGACAGTATCATCGGTGAAGAAAAATTGCACATCACTCTCC
>CAZZPN010000076.1:0-6270 GCA_964655495.1 uncultured Oscillospiraceae bacterium | reverse complement strand
AGCATAATACATATAGTCGCCCAAAGCTGTTTTCTTAGCTTCTTCGTAAGTAAGACCTTTTGATTTTCTCAGTTCAACAAAAAGGTTTAAGTATTCTTCAGTTTTTTCATAAGTAAAAGGATCAACGATTTTAGCCTTTTTTATATCAAGGCCTGCACTGTTTTTCTCGATTTCTTCCTTTGTACCGATAATGATGAGGTCGGCAATATCTTCCTTTAATATAATTTCAGCTGCCTCAAATGTTCTTCTGTCCATCGATTCGGGCAGAACTATTGTTTTTTTGTTCATTCTTGCTCTTTCTTTGATTCTGTCAATGAATGCCATTTTTATACCCCCTAAAAAGTCATGGGAAAACCCCATAATATTACATATTACATATTATATACCAAAAATTGCAATTTTTCAAGTATTTTTTTGAAATTTGCCTTTCTTTTTTTCTTTTTGAGTTTTTTATTTGACTTTTATGCTTTATTGTGGTACAATTTTAATTAAGTTAAAAAAAAGAGGTGTAAAAATATGGCACTCAGTATGACAGGCTACGGCAGAGAAAAAACAATAAACGGCGACTATGAAGTAAGCGTTGAAATAAAATCTGTGAACAACAGATATTTTGATGCTAACATAAGAGTTCCCAAAATTTTTAATTTTTTAGAGGAAAAAGTAAGAAAATACTTATCGGAAAGAATAAACAGAGGTAAGGTTGATGTCTTTATATTTATGAAAAACACCGTTGAAGACGAAACGGATATTTCCTACAATAAAGACCTTGCGCAAAAATATTACGATGTTTTTGAAGAAATATCAAAAAGCTTCAATATTCCTTTTGACCTTACTGCAACAAAGCTAGGTAAAATGAACGATATTTTCACAGTATCGCAAAAAGAGTTCAGCGAAGACGAGATTTTTGATATTTTAAAACCCGTTCTTGATAAAGCGACAGACGATTTTATCGATATGAGAAAAAAAGAAGGAAAACGCCTTGAAGCAGATGTTTTATCGAGAATTGAAAGACTAAAAGAAATTGTGTCTGAAATTGAAGTTCTTCTCCCCCAGTCCGTCAAGGATTACGAATTAAGACTTCGCTCAAAGCTCGACGAATACTTAAAAGGCGTTGAGTATGATGAACAAAGAGTTTTAACCGAGGTTGCAATTTTCTCGGACAAGGTAGCTACATTTGAAGAAACCACAAGACTAAGAAGTCATTTTCAGGAATTCTGTGAGCTTGTATCAAAAGAAATTCCTGTCGGCAAAAATCTAGACTTTATTATTCAGGAAATGAACAGAGAAGTTAACACAACCTGTTCAAAATGTCAGAGCATCGAAATTTCAAAGCTTGGCATTGAAGCAAAATCTGAAATTGAAGCTATAAGAGAACAAATCCAGAACATAGAATAATTTTAATTGTATTTTGGCGATAAATCCGATTTTGTATCGCAAATCTTTCCTCGATGTATCTATATACACCTGCGGAATATTTGCTCACAATCTCGAATTTCTCATCCAAAATCCAAGTTGAAATTTAAAGCTTTCAATTAAGTACGAACTAAATTTTAAAAAAAGATGTGAAGTGAAATGACAAAAAAAGAACGCTTTTTCAAAATAAAAAAAGAACTTGATATTCTTTATAAAAGCCCTCATTGTACACTTGATTACACAACACCGTTTGAGCTTCTTATAGCTACAATGCTTGCGGCACAGTGTACTGATGCGAGAGTGAATATCGTTACAAAACAAATGTTCAAAAAATATAACACTCCCGAAGCTTTCTCAAAGCTCAGTCTTGAAGAAATCGAAGAAGAAATAAAATCAACCGGCTTTTATAAAAACAAAGCGAAAAACATTAAAAAATGCTCAATACAGCTCCTTGAAAATCATAACGGACAAGTCCCCGAAAGTATGGAAGACCTCGTTAACCTTGCAGGAGTAGGCAGAAAAACTGCTAATGTTGTAAGAGGCGAAATATTCAATAAGCCTGCAGTTGTCATAGATACTCACGCAAAAAGACTTACAAACAGGATGGGACTTACAAAAAGTGATGACCCGGTAAAAATTGAATTTGAACTGAAGAAATTTATCCCTGAAGAATATCAGTTCCAATTTTGCCACTCGCTTGTTTTTCATGGACGGGAAATTTGCAAGGCACAGAAGCCTCTTTGCGCATCCTGTCCCATTAATGATTTTTGCCCATACAATTTAAAGAAACAAAAAACAAAAAAAGGAAAATAATTATGGTTTTATATATAACAATCTGTGTAGTTGTTATCGCTTTGACAAGAGCTTTAACATATTGGGGAATATATGTATTAAAAGATAATCCGATTACCTTAATAAAAGATGTGCTTAATCTTACTTATGTCGAAAATACAGGTGCGGCATTTGGAATTTTTAAAAGCTCAACAACGCTTCTTTCCATAATCGGAATAATATTTTTTATTGTTATAACATATATTATTGCATCAAAAAAAATAAAAAGCACCTCATTAAGAGTTGCTCTTGCTTTTTTAGCTGCAGGCGGAATTTCCAATGTGTGCGACAGAATAAAGTTTGGTTTTGTTGTGGACTATATTGATTTTACGCTTATAAATTACCCTGTTTTCAATTTAGCTGATATCTGCGTGGTATTAAGCTGTGTATTTATATTTATAAAAATTCTTTTTGCAAAAGAAAGTGATGAAAAATAACTATGGAAGAAAAAAAACTGACTGTCATCATTACAGAGCCGATAAGAGCAGATAAATATATCCCGACTGCAGTTCCCGAGCTTACAAGGAATCACATTCAGAAGCTTATTGAAAGCGAAAATGTGCTTATAAATAATAAAGTTTGCACAAAGAAAACTTTAGTAAAAAATAATGATGAAATAACGATTTTTATCCCCGAGCCTGAGCTTCTTGATGCAAAACCACAGGATATTCCACTTGATATAGTATATGAAGATGACGATGTTATAATCGTCAATAAACCAAGAGATATGGTTGTTCATCCTGCCGGTGGAAATCCTGACGGTACACTTGTCAACGCACTTATGTACAGATTTTCCGACAGTCTTTCCACCATAAACGGAGTTATCCGCCCCGGAATTGTGCACAGAATAGATAAGGACACTACGGGAATACTTATGGTAGCAAAAAATGATAACTCGCATCTCTTTTTATCGGACCAAATCAAAGACCACTCATTTGTGAGAGAATATATCGCACTTTGCGACGGAAATATAAAAGAAGATACAAAAAGAATAGATAAGCCTATCGGAAGAAGCGAAAAAGACAGAAAAAAGATGGCTGTTACAGCCAAAAATTCAAAAGAAGCAATAACGGATATTGAAGTAATCGAAAGATTTCGCACCCATACTCTCGTAAGATGCAAGCTTTATACAGGCAGAACGCATCAGATAAGAGTGCATTTATCTTCAATCGGGCATCCTGTAACCGGAGACGCAGTTTACGGTGCAAAGAAACAACCGCTTTTTGACCGGGGACAGCTTCTTCACGCATATAAACTCGGCTTTATTCATCCAAAAAACAAAACTTACATTGAATTTACAAAAGATATACCCGAGGAATTTGAACAAGTTCTGAAAAAACTTCGTGGAAAGGAGTTAAATTAATATGAAAATAACAATTTTAGGCTCAGGGGGATGGGGTACTGCACTTGCGTGTACTCTTACGAAGAATTCAAAAAATGATGTCATTCTCTGGTCCTTATTCGAAAACGAAATAAACAGTATAAAAGAGAATAAAGAAAATAAAGCATTTCTTCCGGGAGTTAAAATCCCCGATGAAGTAGAATATTCCTGCGACCTTGAATACAGCGTGAAAAAAAGTGAAATTATTATTTTTGCGGTACCGTCTTTTGCTATGCGTGAAACTGCAAAAAATGCGGCTTCTTATTTTAATGCCGAAACGCAGATTGCTGTCTGCGTTGCAAAAGGTCTTGAAGACAGCACTTTTATGACTTTAGGCGAGGTTATAGAATCAGAATTACCCAAAAACAGTCGTGTGTGTGCGCTTAGCGGACCTACCCACGCCGAAGAAGTAGCGAGAGATATCCCGACAACAATCGTTGCTGCCGCGAAAGATATAAAAACTGCCGAAACCGTACAGTCAGCTATGATGAATGATAAATTCAGAATATATACCTCCGACGATATGAAAGGTGTCGAATTGGGCGGAACAATAAAAAATATCATCGCACTTTGTGCAGGAGTTTCGGACGGCTGCGGCTTTGGTGATAATGCCAAGGCAGCACTTATGACAAGAGGAATTCACGAAATCGCAAATTTAGGTGTTGCGATGGGCGGAAAAAGAGAAACCTTCTACGGATTATCCGGTATAGGTGACCTTATTGTAACCTGCACGAGTATGCACTCAAGAAACAGACGGTGCGGAATTTTAATCGGAAAAGGTATGAAGGCAGATGACGCAATGAAAGAAGTAAATATGGTTGTTGAAGGCATAAAGTGTCTCAAGGCCGTTTACAATGCTGCAAAAAAATGCAATGTTGAAATGCCGATAATAAACGAAGCTTACGATGTTGTTTATAACGGAAAAAATCCTCTTGATTGTGTAAATGCACTTATGACAAGAGAAAAAAAGCCTGAAAACCAATGATTAAACATAAAAAGTTAATTTTAAGAGGGATTATATTTCTTGCAGTAATTGTTACATTATATACAGCGTTATATTATTATATCCCTTACAGAAATTCAAAAAATAAACTTGTTGTGGAATTCATTGATACCGGAAAATCAGACAGCATATTTATAAAGCTTCCAAATAAAAAAACTATTCTTATAGATGGTGGTTTTGTATCTTCCCTGCCCAAAATCCATAATACTCTTCATAAAAACAGGGTAAGAAATATTGACTTTCTCATCGCTACACATCAGCACGATGACCATATCGGCTCATTTACCGATATTTTAAAGATTTACGGTGTGAAAGAAATATATATGCCTGCTTCACCTATAAAAAACGGAGAACTCGAAAGTTTTACAAAGAAAATAAAAGAAAAAAATATCCCCGTTTTTAACGCAAAACACTCAGATATACTGATAGACGAGAATGATATTTTATCAGAAGTGCTTTCGCCTTTTTCGGAGGATGTTTATTCCGAAGAAAACAATTACAGTCTTGTGTTATACCTTTCGTATAAAGACACATCTTTTCTTTTTATGGGTGATGCAACAAAGAAAATCGAAGGATATCTTATGAATTTTCACGACGATAAATTAAAAGAGGCAGATGTTATAAAGCTTGGGCATCACGGAAGCGACACCTCAAGCTCATATCCTTTTTTGGAAAGAATAAACCCCGACTTTTGTGTTGTTACAACTGATGACAAAGAAGAAAACAAGCTTTCCGACAAGCTTTTAAACACCATAGACAGCTTAGAAATAAAGCTTTTTTCTACAAATAAAAACGGTAATATAAGATTTATTTCGGACGGAAAAGGCATGAAGATAAAAACCGAGAAGTAAAAATTAATCTTCGGCGGTTAATGCTTTTACATATACCGAGAGCATTTCTTCTGCATAAGTCTGCTGTTTTTCATCTAAATGAGACAGCATTTCAACAAGAGCGTTATTACTGTTACTTGCGCTGATACCGAATAAAATATAGTCGGCGGATGTCTGGAGAGCTTTACATATTGACATAAGCGAGCTTATTGACAAGCCTGCAGCACCTCGTTCAACCATGCTTAAGTTTTTTTGACTCATATCTATAATCTCGGCAAGCTGTTCCTGTGTGAAATGTCTTAGTTTTCTCATTTGCTTTATACGCATACCGATAGGTTTAAAATCATAAGGACGAATTTTCATATTAACACCTCTGAACTCTATTTTGTACTTATAGTTTACCATATTGTATGCAGATTTTTAACTATATACAACATAGAATTAAGAAATATCATATTGACTTTTTAAACACCATACGCTATAATAAAAACAAAAAGGTTACACAAATGAGAAGAGACGCCAAAGAAAAAAAGCTAATAAAATATGTTAAATATTACAGTGAACTGAAACAAGCAAAAGAAGCTATTAAAAACCCGGATATATTCGAAAATAAAAATCTTTGTTTTTTTTCAAAAATTAAAAACAAAAATAAAATTCTCCTTCCGGCATGGATGCGTTTTTTTATAAAAAACCAAAACGCGCATTTTATTTGTTTGCTGTCAGATTGCAGTCTTGATTTTATTTATAACGAATTTAGTATAAAAACTCCAAAAAAGCTCATTGACTTTTTTAAAGAATACCATGAAGATGTA
>CAZZPN010000075.1:0-6285 GCA_964655495.1 uncultured Oscillospiraceae bacterium | reverse complement strand
CATCGGTTACAATAAAGTAAAGCTGTGTGCCGTATGTGATAAAAATCCCGATATACTCAACGAAGCAAAAAAACATTTTGAAGAAGACCTTAAAATTTCCGGAATTTCTTATTTCGAGGACTTTTCTTCTTTCATAAAATCAGATATTGATGCAGTTATTATAGCAACCGATGCTGTTTGTCATGTTCCTTTTGTTATTGACGCTTTAGAGTGTGGCAAACATGTAATCAGCGAAATTCCTGCTATCAACTCTTTAGAAGAAGCTGTCAAATTAAAAAAAGCGGTAAAAGCCCATCCTCAATTAAAGTATATGATTGCTGAAAACGGTTGCTATTGGGCATTTGTGGAAGCATGGAAAAAAATGTTTGAAAATAAGGAACTCGGAGATATTGTTTATGCAGAAGGAGAGTATCTTCACGCAAGTGATTATCGTAAAGTTACTTTTCCGATTGACACTAAGCATTGGAGAACCTATAATCCTGCAATAAAATATATTACTCATTCTTTAGGACCTTTGCTTTATATATTAGATGATGAAATTGATACCGTTACATGTATAGAGTCAGAAAAGAAGTATAAACCGTACAGAAAAAATTCAGAAACCGGAGTAGCTCTTTTTAAGACTAAAAAAGGTGTAATAATAAGAATTTTAATATGCTTTGGTGCTTATGTAGGTGTTGACCATAATTTCAGAATAATAGGAACAAGAGGCACTTTAGAAACCGATAATACAAAAGAACTTGAAGATTCGCATACTTTTGCGAGACTTTCTGCAATTCCTGATTCTTTGGACGAAAAAATTGATATACCTGTTACAGTTATGTTTCCGGGAGAAAAACAGACAGGACATCACGGCACAGATTATAAAATGTTAAAAGATTTCATTGACTGTATAATAAATGATACTCCGCCGCCTTTGGATGTTGATTTTGGGATAAAAATTTCCTTACCCGGAATTATAGCGCACGAATCAAATGAAAAAGGGAATATAACATTAAAAATGCCAGATTTGGCTAAGTTTTAAAATATTTTAATATTCATCCTAAAAAACAGAATTAATATCATGAAAAACTCACATAATATTAAAAAATGAGAGGAATTTAATGATGTTATCTGTTTTTTTTGCTACACTTTCTCCGATGCTTGTGATGCTTTTATGTGTATTTGCAGGCTTTTTTTTAAATAAAGCTTCATTGTTACCAAAAAATTCGGCAGAGATTTTATCGAAGCTTGAAACATATATTTTTGTTCCTTCGCTTATAATTAAAACTTTTTTTAAATATTGTACAGTTTCAACCTTAAAAGAAAATTACAGACTTATACTTTATTGTGTTATAAGTCTTCTTTTTGCAGTTATTATTGCTTACATTCTTTCACCTTTCTTTGCAAAAAATCAATACGAAAAAAATATTTACCGTTACGCATTTGTATTCAGCAACTTTTCTTTTTTAGGAAATTCTATTGTCCCGGCAATTTTAGGCGAAGAAAATCTCTTTCTTTATATGCTTTATACTCTTCCGCTTGTTTTTAGTGCTTACAGTTGGGGAACTGCCATCCTTATACCTTTGGACAAAGAAAGAAAATCTTTTATTTCAAACCTTAAAAATCCCGTCTTCTTTTCTATTGTTATAGGACTTGTGTTTGGACTTTTTGGTATTTCAAAATATGTTCCTTCGTTCTTATTTGAAACGATTTCATATTTTTCATCTTGTATGGGGCCGGTTGCGATGCTTCTTACCGGCTTTGTTATAGGCAATTACAATGTAATAAAGCTTATAAAAAATATTAAGGTTTTTATACTTTGCATACTTAAGCTTAGCGTTATTCCAAGTCTTTTTGTTTTCATTTTATTTTTCATCGGTGCAGATAAACAAAGCTTGATTTTCACCTTTTTTGCCTTTGGTACGGCATTAGGGCTTAATACGGTTATTTTTCCGTCTGCTTACGGTGGCGATGCTTCGACAGGCGCTTCAATGGCGATAGTAGCACAGCTTTTATGCGTTATAACAATTCCTGTTTTATACACTTTTTTTCAAATATTCTTGTATTAAGATATTTTATTATGGTAAAACTCCTCATATAAAAGGAGCTTGATTTTTATGTTTGAAAAAAGATTTACACAAAAAGCAGAAATAGTTTTGAAGCTATCCGAAAAACTTGCAAGGGATTTATCTCAAAGCTTTATCGGAACGGAACATATTTTATTTGGACTTATTCGTGAACATAGCGGTATAGCATATAAAATTCTTATTATTAACGGAATGTCAGAACAGCTTATATTGGATAAAATAGAAGAACTTTACGGTAAATCAAAGTCAATTTATACCGGTCGTATTACATTTACTCCAAGAACAAAACAACTTATTGAAATGAGCTTTACTCAGGCAAATAATATGGGGCAGAGTTATATCGGAACAGAGCATCTATTGCTTTCGCTACTTATGCAGGAAGACAGCGTAGCGCTCAGAATATTAAAAGCATTAAAAGCTGACAAAGAAAAACTGAAGAACGATATCTTTGATATGATAGACGAAGGGATGCTTCCGCCAAAAATAGGAGAAGGGCATAAGGCGGTCAATATTAAATATAAGAATAACAGTAATACCCCTACACTTAACGGCTTTTCTACTGATATCACAAGAAAATGCTTTGAAGGAAAAATTGACCCGGTAATAGGAAGAAACGAAGAAATTGAGAGAATAATTCAGATATTATGCAGAAGAACGAAAAACAATCCGTGTCTTATCGGAGAGCCGGGAGTAGGAAAAACTGCAATTATTGAAGGATTGGCACAAAGAATTGTCGAAGGAGATATTCCCGAAATTTTAAAAAATAAAAGAGTAATATCTTTTGATATATCTGCCGTTATTGCAGGAACAAAGTACAGAGGCGAATTTGAAGACAGAATAAAAAAAGCGATTGAAGAAGTCAAAAAAAATGATGATATTATTTTGTTTATTGATGAACTTCATAATATTGTAGGAGCAGGAGCAGCGGAAGGTGCGATTGATGCGTCAAACATATTAAAGCCGCCTTTATCAAGAGGGGAATTGCAGCTTATAGGTGCAACAACAATAAACGAGTACAGAAAGTATATAGAACGGGACAGCGCACTTGAGCGAAGATTTCAATCTGTGGCAGTAAATGAGCCAAGCGTTGAAGAAACTGTAAAAATTTTAGAAGGAATAAAAGATAAATACGAGTCTCATCACAATGTAAAAATCACTGATGAAGCCATAAAAGCGGCGGCAAAGCTTTCGGAAAGGTATATAAGGGACAGATTTTTGCCCGATAAAGCTATTGATTTGATAGATGAGGCTGCGTCTGCAATGAGGCTTAGTATGCACATCGAGCCTGAAGAACTGAAAATATGTGAAAATAAGCTGGAGCTTATTTTAAGAGAAAAGGAAGAAGCAATAACAAATCAGGATTACAAAAGAGCAGAACTTATAAAAATCGAAGAAGAAAAAATAAAGGATGAATATCATAAAGAGCAACAAAAATGGCAGAATAAAAAAATTTCAAATGACGGAGTAATAACAGAAGAAAATATTTTGTCGATATTATCAAAATGGACATCAATCCCTGTTGGAACTATGAGTCTAGACGAAAAAAATAAGTATCTTAATATTGAAAGTGAACTTAAAAAAAGAGTAATCGGTCAGGATGAAGCGATAAAGAAAGTAGCTAAAGCTGTTATAAGAGGAAAAGCAGGGCTTAATGATCCAAAAAGACCGCTTGGCTCATTTTTGTTTTTAGGTCCGACAGGAGTTGGTAAAACTGAGCTTTCAAAGGCGCTTTGTGTTTCTCTTTTTGGCAGTGAAAAAAATCTTATAAGGCTTGATATGTCTGAATATATGGAAAAACACAGCGTTTCAAAAATTATTGGTTCACCACCCGGATATGTTGGTTATGAAGAAGGAGGGCAGCTTACGGGAAAAGTAAGGTTGCATCCATACAGCGTTATTTTATTTGATGAAATTGAAAAAGCACACCCTGATGTTTGTGATATTCTTCTTCAAGTTTTGGATGAAGGTGTAGTGAGTGATTCACAAGGACGGAAAATAGATTTTAAAAATACAATTATAATAATGACATCAAATATTGGTGCAAAGTTTCTTACTTCAAATAAAAGTACTCTTGGTTTTTCAAATAACGATGAAAAAGAAAAAAAAGAAAACACCCGAAAAATAATAATGTCGGAAGTAAAAAACAGATTCCGTCCTGAATTTATAAACAGAATTGACGAAACAGTTATATTTGATAATCTTTCGGAAGAAAGTATGCTTAAAATAACAAAAATGCTTGTAAAAGAGGTAAAAAAGAGAACAGAAGAACAAAATGTTTTTCTTCAGTTTGATGAAAACATTTATAAAAAAATTGTTTCAGAATGTATGGAATTAAACTACGGTGCCCGTCCGCTTAAAAGAAAAATAGAAAAAATATTGAATGATGAAATTGCAGAGAAAATATTAAAAAACGAAATAACGGACGGCAAAAAAAGACTTGTAGCTTTAAAAAACGGAAAAATTGAGCTTATTCCTTTAAAGATATCTTAATTTTGCTAAAAAAATCTGTTTGTTCTATTGCATTTTTTAAGAATTTGTATTATAATAATATTGAGTTTAAATTAACTATGATAAGAAGGTTTTTTATGAATACAAGAAGAATTGTTGTTTCCGATTATCAGTCTAACTGTTATATAATATGGGATGATAATAATAAATGCGGGATTATTGATCCAGGAAGCGATTCTGACAAAATTACAGCATTTATAGAAAGCAGAGAATTGAAACCAGAAAAAATTCTGCTTACACACGGCCATTTTGACCATATTGGCGCAGCAAACGCTATTTCTCAAAAATATAATATACCTGTTTATATAAATAAAAAAGAAATGGTTGTTGTTGAAGAAAGAGGCGTTATGTTTAATATGGAATTTGACATTCCGGAAAACATAATCTTTTTTGATGACAAAGATGAAATTTGTGTTGGTGATAAAAAAATAAAAGTAATTGCAACACCTGGTCATACTGCGGGGTCTTCCTGCTTTTTGGTAGATAGTTCTTTATACAGCGGAGATACATTGTTCTTAGGAACAATAGGAAGATGGGATTTTCCGACAGGCTCACTTGAAGAGCTTAAAAACTCTGTTTTGAATACACTTTTTTCACTTTCGGACGATATAACTGTATATCCGGGACACGGATTTTCGACAACTATTAAAAAAGAAAAAACAAGCAATGCTATTATAGGATATTAAGATGAAGATTTATATTGGAAAAATTGAAGAAAGTTATTATTACGGCGTATATAATCTTTTAAAAATGATATATCCCGATGCAGAATTTCTTGCCCATAATAACGAAGCGGACCTGGTATATGAATTTGCTATTTTAAAAGATGAGGTCACTGTTATAAGAAATAATAAAGAAATAACAGAAAAGATTATTTTTGATAATATACCCCTTACTCTCAAAAGAATAATTTATAAAGCTGAAAACGCATCTTTACCTTTTGGTGTTCTTACGGGAATTCGTCCTTCTAAAACTGTTTTTGAACACGAAAACGGTCTTGATGCACTAAAAAACATCTACTTTGTTAATAAAGACAAAGCCATTTTAGCTTTTAAATGCGCAGAAAAAGAAAAGCAACTTTCAAAAATCATTCCAAAAAAATCAGTTTCACTTTATATTAATATACCTTTTTGTCCATCAAGATGCAAATATTGTTCTTTTACAATGTCAAACACTATGCGGGATAAAAAAATCTTAACAAAGTATTTTGAGGCTCTCTTAAAAGATTTAAAAGCAACGAGGGACATTTTTAAAAATAATGGTATTTCTGTATTTTCTGTATATATCGGCGGAGGTACACCAACAGTTTTTGATGAAAATGAGCTTGATATTTTAACATTGTTTATAAAAGAAAATTTTCCTGAAATTAAAGAATTTACAGTTGAAGCGGGCAGGGCAGATACTCTAACCCAAGAAAAGTTTAATATCTTATATAAAAACGGTGTTACAAGAATAAGTATAAATCCGCAGACTTTAAATGACGCTACACTTGAAAGAATAGGAAGAAAACATACAGTTAAGCAGTTTTTTGATGCTTTTGAAATGGCTGTAAAGTCAGGTTTTAAAAATATCAATACCGATATTATAGCCGGACTTCCCGGTGAAAGCTTTTTTGATTTTAAATATACGGTTGATAATATTTTAAAGCTTTCACCACAAAGCTTTACAGTTCATACTTTATGTAAAAAACGAAGTGCTGATATAAAGG